>JANWIB010000090.1 GCA_025450155.1 Sphingobacteriaceae bacterium | reverse complement strand
TTTTGTTTTTTTCCTTACTCGTATTATTTCTCCAACAAATAATACAAATTTGTAATTTTTAAATTTTCGGCAATCACCATATTTCGGGTCATCCAATTATTCTGTCGAAGGAAGGGATGGCAACTTTCAATACTATTTTTACCATGAGTAACGTAACGAAGGTGCCCCATCAACACTTCTCCGGTAAAACTTACATTTTCTTTCAGCCATTGCACATCGTTCATCAATTCAGGAGAATTTACTTGCACATCGGCAAACTTCTTCTGCACGTGCTCAAATATTTCAGCTATCGCATTAGATCCCATCGCCCGATATCGGCTGATGTAGCGGTTTCCAGGTTTAATATCGAGTTTTATGGTAGCGATACCGGCTCCATCCTGCCCACGGTTGTGCTGTTTTTCCATTAACAGGTACAGCTTATTTAAACCGTAAAGCGAGGTGCCGTATTTCTGCTGATAATAAGATAGCGGTTTTAAAAGGCGAATGAGCGCTATTCCACACTCATGTTTTATTTGATCGCTCATGGTTGATTAGGAACATACAAAATTAAGGTTTTTATCTACATAAGGAGTGTGTTATAAAAGTTTTTCAATACACTGACAAATATGTTTGATTTCATTATCCCTTTAAATAAAATTGCAGATAAACGAATTCCATAAAAACAAAGAAACTGCGAAGTGTCTAAAGACTTCGCAGTTTCTTATTAGAATTATTACGTATGGTCTATTTCTTTGGAGTAACGGAAGTAGTGCTTGCAGCTGTTATACCTAATTTAGCTCTAACAGCAGCTAAAAGGTCATCTCCACCATCAAAAAATACCACCCCCGGCTGAGAAACATCAAACACATAAGCATAACCTTTTTCTTTAGCTACCGCTTTTACCGCAACCTCTGCCTTAGAGAATACAGGCTGATAAAGTTCGCTTCGTTTTGCCTGAAGCTCTTCCTGAGCTTTTTGTTCAGTTTCACGAATACGGGTTTCCATACCCTGAATTTCAGTTTGCAATGTTTGTAATTCTTTGCCAACGGCGTCTTTATTCGCTTCGCTTAAGGTTTTATATTTTTCCTGATATGTAGCAATTTTTTTCTGACGCTCAGCATCCATTTGCTCCAATTGCGTTTGTTTTTGTTTTTGAAAGGTTTGGAAGTTGGCATCGGCTGATTTCATTTCAGGCATAGATTGTAATAAATCCGCCGAATTGATATGTGCAAATTTTTGTTGCGCATTTGCTGCTATACTCCCTGCAAAAAATAAACTTGCAGCTACTAAAACTGCTCTAATTACGTTTCTCATTTTACTCGATTTGTCTTTTACTATTTTTAAATTTACTACTTTATTTTTATTATTTGGCAAATGTGCCGGGTTTATATCCTAAACGGGTAATAACATCATTACTTTTATCTAAACGCGTACTGGCATACATTAAAACAATCTGGCTGTTTTTGTCAAATATCATATCCAATTGCTGATTTTCGGCAACGGCTTGCACCGCCTTAGCTACACGGTCTTGAATGGGTTGAATCAGCTTTACTCGCTCCTTATAGAGATCGCCTTCAAAACCAAACTTAATCCGTTGAAATTCTTTGGCTGCTTTTTCTTTTTCTACAATTTCGTTTTCTCTTCTTTTGCGCATTTCTCCACTTAATAAAACCTGATCGGCCTGATAGGCCTTATACAATGTTTCTATTTCTGCAAAACGACCGTCTACTTCCTTCTGCCATTGCTGAGAAAGTGCGTCTACCTGCTTTTGAGCGGAAACATATTCAGGAATATGTTTTAAAATATACTCACTGTCCACATACGCAAAACGTTGTGCAAAAGTTGCAATACCTATAAAAAAGACCAAACTTAATGTTAATAGTACTCTTTTCATTTTACTAAGTTATTAAAATCCTCCCATTTGTTGAGCTATGCTAAAATGGAACTGCCCTTTGTTTGCATCGGGCAAACCTGGAATACGGTCAAAACCATAGCCATAATCAATTCCAAGTAAGCCAAATATAGGTAAGAATACCCTAGCTCCAACACCTACCGACCTACGAACATTAAACGGATTAAAGTCGTTAAATCTGTTCCAGGTATTTCCTCCTTCAGCAAATGCTAAAAGAAATATGGTTGCCTGCTGACTTAAACTAACAGGCTGCCTCAATTCTAAAATATATTTATTAAAAATAGGGCTTCCAGAGTTTTGTGCAATATTAGGATCAGACCCTACCGGGATAACCGAGTTGTTTTCATATCCACGCATGGCAATAACTTCCGATCCCTGAAGAAAATCAAATCCCTGCATGCCATCACCACCTAATTTAAATCGTTCAAATGCAGATTGTCCTACCGATTTATTGTATTGTCCTAAGAATCCGAACTGAGCCTGTGCTTTAAATACCAGCTTACCGGCAATACGTTGAAACCATTGCGCTTCAAACTTCCATTTGTGATACTCAGTAAATTTATACCTTTCCTTATCTGATGCGGTTTTATAATTTATATTGTTCAGCAGTGAATAGGGTGGCGTAGCCTGAACCGTAAACCTAATCTGGGAACCTCCGGTTGGGAAAACAGGCGACCCATCTAATGAGTTTCTACTTATCTGCTGCGAGAGGTTAAAGTTATAGGAAGTTCCATTTGCAAATAAAAATCCCGGATAATTGGTCAACTTATATTGTTGTAAATTCAAAGCATGGTTTACCTGAAAATAATCATCTGGCCATTTTAAACGTTGACCCAAACTGAATGTTAAACCATTTAACCGGATACGCTGCAATTGATCTGCAGATATATTTTTATTATATTGGTTTGACTGCAAAGAGGTGAATGCACTGATACCAAAATAAATTGGCTTTTTACCTCCTAACCAGGGTTCTGAAAAAGAAAAACTGTATGACTGGTATGCTTTACCATTTGTTTGACCGCGAACACTAAGTTTTTGCCCATCTCCTTTTGGCAACGGATGACATTCTTTTAGATTAAAAAGATTGCGAGCAGAAAAGTTATTAAAGGTAAGCCCCAGTGTACCAATAATACGTCCACCACCAAAACCTCCGGATAATTCAATCTGGTCTGAGGGCTTTTCCGCAACAATATATTCTATGTCTACAGTTCCATCAGCAGGATTGGGTTGAGGTTTTACATCTGTTTTCTGCTCATCAAAGTTTCCTAACTGAGCAATTTCACGTGTGGTGCGAACCACTGCCTCTTTAGAAAATTTCTGTCCTGGTTTTGTGCGTATCTCACGCATTACCACCTTGTCATTAGTAATATCGTTACCTTTAACAGTTACCTTGTTAATGGTATACTGAGGCCCTTCGTACATGCGGATTTCTAAATCAATGGTATCGCTATATACTTTTGATTGTACCGGGTCAGCATTAAATGTAAGATAACCATCATTTAGATATAAAGAAGAAACGTCATCACCGTTCGGGCTACTTCTTAATTTTTTTTCTAGTTTTTCCTCACTAAAAACATCACCTTTATTTATACCCAAAATTTCAGATAAAATGCGGGTTGGATATTTTGCGTTTCCGGCCCAAGTAATATTTCCAAAGTAATACTTGGGGCCTTCGTAAAGCTTTATAGCTACATTAACACTTCCCTCATCAAAGCGTGTTATCGAATCGCTTATTATTTCAGCATCCCTGTAACCTTTAGCCTGCATCTTGGTAGTCAAGGTATGTTTGTCTTCTTCGTATTTCTCTCTTATAAATTTAGCTGATCCAAATATTTTATAAAAAGCTCGTTGTTTAGTCTTTTTCAGGTATTTCCTTAACTGAGCGCTTTCAAATTCTTTATTTCCTTCAAAAGTAATTTGATTTACGCGAACCTTTGTTTTTTTGTCTACCACGACATCAAGTATAAGATTGTTCGCTTCTGAGGTATCTTTTCTCTGCTTAATATCTACTTCAGTAAATAAGTATCCTTTATCGTTAAAATACTTTTTAATAATAGTTGTTGTTGTTTGCAAAAGATCTTCATTTACAATTTTGCCAGTTTTATCATTCAATTTAGCCCTGATATCATCGGTTTCGCTTTTTCTTAATCCTTTCAGATCAATTCGGGTTAGTCTTGCCCGTTCTACTACGGTAATATTAAAAAATATGGAATCTGACCGGATAGCAGTAATATCCAACTGCACATCTTCAAATAAACCTTGCTGCCATAAATACTTTATTGCATTTGCTGTGGCATCGCCTGGCACTATTATTTTAGTACCTGGGGTAAGTTTTGAAATTTGAACAAGTACGTCTTTATCTAAGTATTGCACGCCAGTAATGGTAGTACCGCCAATGGTATATTCTTTTGGATTAAGGTAACTGATCTCGTCTGAAGTACCACGCAATGCATTTCCATTGCCTTGGCGTCCTATTTGAGCCATTAAGCCGGTACTGATAATAAGAAAATATAGGATGATGAGATACTTATTCATTTATTTTATTTACCCTGCTAAATTAACTTTATGAGTTGTTAAATAGTGTTAAAAGTAAAAATTAGTTCAACTGCTCGCTGGTCATACCAAAACGGCGTTCTCTTTTTTGGTAATCTATAATGGCAGCAAACAAATCTTCTCTTCTAAAATTTGGCCATAGTTTAGACGTAAAATACAATTCGGCATAGGCAAGCTGCCAAAGTAGGTAGTTACTTATTCTGTATTCTCCACTTGTTCGGATCATTAATTCCGGATCGGGAATATCGGCAGTAGTTAGATAAGAGCTAAATAATTTCTCATCAATATCTTCCATATTAAGCTGACCGGCTTTTACATCTGCGGCTATTTTTTTTGCAGCTTCTGTAATTTCCCACCGTGAGCTATAACTTAAAGCAAGCGTTAGTGTACATCGGGTATTATTGGCCGTTTTTTTTATGGCTTCTTCTAATTGTTTTATACATTTTGATGGAAGCTGCTTTAAATCTCCTATAGCGTTTAAGCGTACCCCATTTTCTATTAAAATTTTGGTCTCTTTATTAATAGTAGCAACAAGCAATTCCATTAATGCAATAATTTCCACCTTTGGGCGGTTCCAATTTTCTGTAGAAAAAGCATATACGGTAAGATAGGGGACTCCTATTTCTACAGCACCTTCCACCACATCACGAAGGGCGAGCACGCCTTGTTGATGCCCGAATACGCGAAGTTTGCCTTTTTCTTTTGCCCAACGACCATTGCCATCCATTATTATAGCGATGTGTTTCGGCAGCTTATTTATATCAACTTGATCTCGTAAACTCATCAATAAATTTTAAAAACCCACAACGCTCAGGCTTTATTTAACCTCTTTAAAACAATCCATAATCTCATACACCTGATCTTATTATTGATCAAAATCTTGTTTAAATTCAACCCGCAAAGGTAAAATTTACTTTGTATTTTCCCATCGCCCATAAAATTAAAAAAGGAAGAAGACGAGGGTAATTCGATCTATACATATAAAATGTCTCATTCGGAACTAAAAAAGCGGACATTTGGAGCTAATGAAAGTATAGGTAAGGCTGAGGCCCACAAACATGTAGGTAT
This sequence comes from Sphingobacteriaceae bacterium, assembly GCA_025450155.1. Lineage (GTDB taxonomy): Bacteria > Bacteroidota > Bacteroidia > Sphingobacteriales > Sphingobacteriaceae > JANWIB01. Next base: position 681 of record JANWIB010000090.1, on the reverse strand, counting down.
CTCTTTTCCTGAAATCGCCACGCTGGGTACCGGGAACTCCGATCTTATCTACGGATGGATCGGCAAGCTGTACACGAGCTTGATCAGCACTGGTATTTTTAATAAAAGCCGGATAGTTCGTACTGACGTCATCCAAATAATCAGTATAAGCTGTACGATAACCAAGCTCACCTATTAAACTCCACTTTCCCTTTATATTGTATTTAATTCCGGCTCCATAAGGTATACTTAAAGCAAATAGTTTGTATGAAGCATCTTGCCCCTCTGTTGCCTGCTGACTTAAATGATACGTCAATCCATTAAATTTTGCCTGTGGATTAAATATTACCGCTCCAAAGCCTGTAAAAAGATAAGGAGAAAACTTTTTTTTACTAACCGAGGGTATATAGTTAAAGAAGTTGAACTCTAATTGCAATCCTAATTCGTCTAAAGGAGAAAAAAAACTAAGGTTTCTTTTCTTAAAGTATTGATCTTTGGATAAAGAATCTGCTGCCTGAATCTTACCATGCAAGTAATTAAGCTTTAAGGAAAAGTAGCCATCGAAATTTCTTTTTACCTGGAGGCCAAAAGCGTTATTATTAAAAGCATAGGGTGTAGTTTGATTTAGATCGCCCATATAACCCGACCTTCCAAGGCCTCCTCCAACTTCCCAGGTTTGTGAAAAACCATATGATACAGAAA
>JANWIB010000089.1 GCA_025450155.1 Sphingobacteriaceae bacterium | reverse complement strand
TTGAAATTGGATGGAAGCGGCCGACATAAATAAGAACCCCCATCCCATAATAATAACTCCTATAGCTATTTTAAAAATGGAAGAAGATTCTTTTCCTTTCTTTTTTCGATTGTACCAGAATGCACCCACTAAAGTTCCAAGTGTAATAATGAAAAAGGAATTAGCTGATTGAAACCAGGAAGCTGGGACTTCCCAATTTAAAAATTCTATTAGACGATTTGTTTTCTGTTTTGCATACAGGTTCATTAATCCACCGGCCTGTTCAAACGCACCCCAGAATATAATAACCAATAGAAACGAAATCAGCATAACCGTAATGCGGTCTTTTTCAATAGAAGTTAAAGGTCGTTTGGCTGCAGCAGATTCATCGGGAGAGAGGCTGCTTAGCGGATTGCCGACACTTTTTAAGTGTTTTTGTCCCGCAACGTAAACAATCTGCCCCAGTGCCATACCAATTCCGGCAAGGCCAAACCCATAATGCCATCCATGAATTTCACCTACATAACCTATCAGCAAAGGAGAAAGGAATGCGCCAATATTTATCCCGATATAAAATATAGTAAATCCTTTATCTCTTCTGTCGTCTCCTGGAACATATAAGCCACCCACCATACTGGAGATATTAGGTTTAAGGCAACCCACTCCGGCTATTATAAAGCCGATACCCGTATAGAATGCCCATAATGCTTCAATGGCTAAAATGCTATGGCCCAATACCAGTAACCAGCCTCCTAACATAACCGTTTTCTTTTGCCCCAGCCATTTATCGGCAAGAATTCCTCCCGGTACGGATGAAATGTACACTAAAAATGTGTATAGCCCATATAGTTTTAAAGCTTCGGTCTCCGTCCAACCGTAGCCAGGGTTTCCTCCTTTGGTTGATGCTACCAGGAACAAAACCAGCAAGGCCCGCATTCCATAATAACTAAATCGTTCCCAAAGCTCTGTGAAAAAAAGAATATAAAGCCCTACCGGATGTCCAAACAACTGTTTTTGCTTTTCCATTTATCTTATAGTGTTATAATTTTACTTTTATTTAGGCTCCGCAAAATACCATTTATTTACTCAAACACACATACTACTCCTATTTTTTACAGGAGTATAGAATTATTTATAGTCTAATTGCAGCAGGTTTTTATAGTTTTATGCCCAATTATAAATTAAACTATGAACGCTAACGCTCCACTTATTACCAATGATGCTGTAGTTCTCGGTATTATAGCATCCATTTTGGCTTTTATTTTTTATACATCCGACTCAAAAAGCAGGTTCTGGAAAAAGTTCTATTATTATATACCCTCTTTAGTACTATGCTACTTTTTACCCTCGGTATTAAATTCTCTGGGAATTATTTCAGGAGATCAATCCGGGTTATATCCGGTTGTAGTAAATTATTTCCTTCCATGCTGTTTAATTTTACTCACGCTGAGTGTTGATTTTAAAGCCATTATAGGATTGGGAAAGAAAGCATTAATTATGTTTTTTGCCTCTGTGGCTGGTGTAATGATCGGCGCCCCGATTGCGTTGTTGCTGGTTGGTACGTTTTCTCCTGCTACAGTTGCCGGCCAGGGTAGTGGAGCTATCTGGAGAGGTTTATCCGCGATAGCGGGAAGCTGGATAGGCGGGGGGGCTAATCAAACCGCTATGAAAGAGATTTTCCAGATAGACGATAATTTATTTGCCTCTATGGTGACTGTGGATATTGTCGTTTCTAGCATTTGGATGGCGCTGTTGATTTATTGTGCTGCAAGAGCCGATAAAATAGATGCCTGGTTTAAGGCGGATACTTCTAAAATACAGGAACTTCTTCAGCGGGTGGAAAAGTATGAGCAAAGCAGTCAAAAGAATCCTGATTTAAAACATTATATGTTGATGTTAGGCATTGGTTTAGGTTTTACAGGATTGGCTCATTTTCTGGCGGGTATGATTACTCCCTACTTAGTCGAAAATTATCCCCAGTTGGAAAAACTTAGTCTCACGTCCTCTTTCTTTTGGGTAATTCTCATTGCTACCAGTTGTGGCATTATTCTTTCGTTTACTAAAGCTCGTAAATTAGAAAGCTACGGCACATTTAAAATAGGCAGTGTTATTATTTATTTCATGGTGGCAACTATTGGTATGCGAATAGATGTAACGGGTATTGTATCCAATCCGGGATTATTTTTAATAGGAGTCATCTGGATTTTAGTGCATATCACTGTCATGCTAATTGTGGCCAAACTGATTCGGGCACCTTTCTTTTTTACGGCGGTAGGTAGTCAGTCGTGTATTGGTGGTCCGGCATCAGCGCCGGTTGTCGCTTCGGTCTTTCATCCTTCGTTAGCTCCGGTTGGTGTGTTGCTTGCCGTTTTGGGTTATGCCGTAGGTACGTATGGAGCGTATATTGCTGCTATTTTAATGCGGATGGTTGTACCGGGATAGAATAATTGAATTCGAAATGCGGATTTTCTTCACTTCGAATGATCCGCAAGTTTCCAGAACGTCACTGTAGCGATATATCCTGCTATGCTTGTCAAAACCAGTATCGAGTAGCTTAAGCCATTTAATTGTGCTTTATATTCACCACCTGCACCACTGAAAAGCCCGGGAATAGACCAAGGGAAATAATAGCCATAACCTGTGGCTGCAATAATTTGAGCAAATACCAATGTTAAGGAAACAAAACCTAAGGGCGCCAGGTAACCTTTGCCCCAAATGGCAAAAAAAGCAATGGGAGTTCCAATTACTATGGTCATTAAAGCTGTCGTAAAATAAGTGGTCAAGTATGTTGAAACTAAACTCATCGTTAGGGATGGTAGTTGAAGAATTGTTCCAATAAAAAAACCGATTAACAGGTTGGAAAGGGCAAGCCCCATACACCAAATGATGTAAATGATGAACTTGGCATTTAAAATGTTTGCTCGTGAGGTTGGCAGCGCTAACAAATCTTTTGCCGTACCATCAGAATATTCCCGTCCAAAAACCCAGCTTGCCACAAATCCAAAAACTAAAACACCGCCAATGCCAATGGCTTGGGTTAAAATTCCAAGGTAAGAATTCCAGTCTGCAACAATATGCATTACCTGTACTTTAGTATGGAGTGCACCCGCTTTTGCCAATGCTTCGGGATCTCGCATAATGAGCATAAAAATGCCTCCCATTATCGGTGCAAGGGCAAAGGCAATGAACGTTACCCATAAAATGGTTGAATATTTATTTTTAATTAGCTCTGCTTTTAGTGCTTGTACCTGCCCACTCATCTTTATTTGGTTCTAATAGTTCGTAAAAAATACATTTCTAAATCTTCTGTAAACAGGTATACCTGTTTGGGAGGACAATTCTTTTCTACTAATAATGTTGAAATATTTTCGGGATGTGCAAGGGCCTCATCGTTTAAAATTTCTATTTCATGGTTATGGTTTAAAACAGCCTGATACTGATGCGCTGTTAAATAGTGCAAAGCGGTTTTATTATCGGGAGTATCTACAATTATTTTTTTTATGAGCTGTTTGTTTAATTCGGGAGTCGTTAGTTCTTTAATTAATTTCCCCTGATGAATAATGCCTATGCGATGTGCTAATTTATTGATCTCGCCTAAAATGTGGCTGGATAAAAAAATCGTCGAACCCTGAGTAGCAAGGTCTTTAAGCAATTCTCTTACTTCTACAATTCCCTCAGGGTCTAACCCGTTAATGGGTTCGTCTAATATTAACAGTTTGGGTTGGTGCATAAGCGCTTTTGCTAAACCTAATCGCTGCTGATTGCCCAGTGACAACACTTTTGCTTTTTTGTCTTTATGATTGGTTAGCTTCAGTTTTTCAATAATATCGTCAATTACATGTGGATCATTTAATTGACGGAGGTTGTAATACACCTTTAGATTTTCAACAACCGAAAGATTAGGATAGGCATAAGGGGTTTCCACCAAATACCCGATATCGTTCCACTGCTTAAATCGAGGGCTAAGTTGCTTGCCAAACAGCATTACACTTCCCTGGTCAGGCTTAATCATCCCTAGTAGCACTCTGATTAAAGTAGTTTTTCCGGCACCATTTAATCCTAAAAAACCATAAATCTCTCCCGGATTAACATGAATAGAAATATCATCAATGGCAGTAGTGTTACCAAAATGTTTAATCAGGGAGTGGGTTTTGATTATTTCCAAAATCGCTTTTTTGCAATTACAAATTCTTTAATACAAAATCAGTCATTTTAGAATATAAATGAATAGCCGTATTACCACCATATATCCCATGATTTTTATTCGGATAGTAAGCCTGTTCAAAAGGTTTATTTGCCTGAATCAACGCTTCAGACAACATCACGCTGTTCTGAAAATGTACATTATCATCACCTGTTCCATGTATTAATAGGAACTTGCCTTTTAATTTGTCAACAAAATTGATCGGTGAGTTATCATCATAACCCGCTGCATTTTCTTGCGGTGTTTGTAAATAGCGCTCGGTATAAATGCTATCATAAAATCTCCACGTGGTAACTGGTGCTACTGCAATAGCCATTTTAAATACATCGGCTCCCTTAGTAATGCATAACGATGACATATAACCGCCATAACTCCATCCCCATATGCCAATTCGCGAGGCGTCTACATAGTTCTGTTTGGCGAACCATTTAGCAGTTTCTATTTGATCTATTGTTTCGTGCTTCCCTAGCTGTTTGTAGGTCATTTTTTTGAATTCGGCTCCCCTAAATCCAGTTCCACGATTGTCTACACAAGCAACAAGATAGCCTTGTTGTGCCATGTAATTGAGCCATAAATTTCTTGCGTTTCCCCAGCTATCTGCTACATTCTGGCTGCCCGGCCCACCATAAACATATAGCAATACAGGATATTTCTTTGAAGCATCAAAATTAACGGGCTTAATCATATAGCCATTCAGGGAAACACCTTCAGATGTTTTAAATGAGAAAAATTCGGTAGGGGTAAGGTTATATTCTTTTAATCTTTGCTTTAGTACACTGTTATCTTCCAATACTCGTATTTGTTTCCCATCTTTATCATTCAGTGTAATATAAAATGGCGTATTGCTGCTGGAATTAGTAAGAATACAATAGCTGAAATCTTTGCTGAAAACTGCTTTGTTCGTTCCTGCAGTTGTACTCATACGCTTCTTGTTTTTTCCATCTAAGCTGATTGCATAAACATCACGCTGTAAGGGAGATTTTTCGGTAGATTGGTAGTATATGGTTCGGTTTTTCTGGTCAATGCCATATACATCGGTTACTTCCCAATTGCCTTTGGTCATCTGGGTTACAATTTTTCCATTTAGATCATATAAATAAAGGTGATTGAAACCATCGCGTTCGCTCACATTTACAAAATATTTTCCATCTTCCAGAAAGGTTAACTGTTCTTTTTCAATATCAATATAATACTTGTCTTCTTCGGTGAGAATTACTTTAGAAGCCCCCGTTTGGGCATTCGCTAATAAATAATCCAACTTATTTTGGTGCCTGTTTAAACGAAGAACACAAAGCGTATTCGGGTTAGCTGTCCACCGGATGCGGGGAATATATTGATCGGGTTCCTTACCAATACCAACAGGGGTAATTTGATTATTGTCCAGATTAAAAACATGGATACTTACAATAGAATTCTTTTCTCCTGCTTTCGGGTATTTGTATCGGTATTCTGTTGGGTAAAGTTTCTCATACATCGTCAAAGCAAACTCTTGGACCTGAGATTCGTCAAACTTATAAAAAGCAATTTTTTTGCTATCAGGGCTCCAGAAAAAGGCTTGGGCAAAAGAAAATTCCTCTTCATACACCCAGTCAGCGCCACCGTTAATGATGCTGTTTAATTTACCATCTTTAGTAATTTGCCTCTCCTGAGAGGTATTCAAATCTTTAATGAAAATATTATTGTCTCGGACAAAAGCTACCTTGCTTCCATCAGGAGAGAATGTAGCGTATAGTTGTTTTCCTGCAGAAGAAACCTCCATGATTTTCTTGCTTTTTAGGTCGTAAACAAAATAATTTGCTCGGGTGGAGTGGCGGTAAATCGGTTCTTCATCTTTGGTGATAAGTACTTTAGTTTCATCGTTATTAAATTCGGTACTTACGGGCAAAGTCCCACCCTGATATTTCAAGTCGCCTTCGCGAAACAAGATAGCAGCTACTTTGCCATCACTGTAATTGTTTTTTGCAACATAGGCTTCGCCTTTTTCATCTTTCTCTATAGACACATACGTTTTTCCGTCATTCATAGAATGAAGCCCGGCTACGGTTTTCGGAGTAAATGTGCCTTTTTTGAAAATATCTTCCAGGGTAAAGGCTTTTTTTGTTTGGGCAAAAACATTTCCGGCAAGGAAAAGTAACAGCAATACTTTCTTCATATTCGGTGTTTACAAATTGGAGACGCAAAAATGCATTATTTAAGTAATATTATAAAAAGTGTAGTGAAATTGTTATTTTTCTTACAAGTAAAAAATACAGCCGTGAGACTTTAAAATGAAGAAGATACTTCCTATTTGAGGATTTCTCTATGATCTATATAGATTGCAATTTTTTTTATATTTGCATCCGTAAACACAAGATAGAAGCACCCATAGCTCAGCTGGATAGAGCAACGGTTTTCTAAACCGTCGGTCTCAGGTTCGAATCCTGATGGGTGTACAAAATTAAAATTAGTCTTTGTAACGGCCTTAAGATGGCACATTATTAAGTCTGTTTATATAATGATTAAGGGCTTATTTCAGTCCATTCTAATAAGTCTGAAAAAATATAATATCGTTGGTGTAATTTTTCTATATCTTTTACGTATTATTAAATGTAAATATGAAAAAAACAATTCTTGCTTCCTGTTTTCTATTAGCAATAGCAACATCTGTCTTTTCACAAAAAAATCAGGCTTCTTCCAACGCTTCTAAAGTGCCCGCAGAGGTGATAGGAAAATGGCTAAAAGGAGCTTTTTCTATGGCCCATTTTTTCACTTACGATGGCAAAGATATGGGGACTCCTTATTCAAGTTCGCGTGCTATCGAAATCAAGAAAGACGGTTCCGCAGAATTACGTCTGTATTTCAATACTTATAATGGGTCGTGCAGAAATCTTGCGTTTACTTATCTGCAAGGAAAAGTTGAATTTAACGGAGATATGTTCACATTTCTTCCTGCCTCAGGGAAGTACAGGGGAAATTATATAGGTTGTGGCAGTACCATGAAAGACTTTAACCGTCCGATTACTGCCCAGGAACTTCCTAAACATAAAATGACTTTTTATTGGTCTGTACAGGACAGGGATGGTAAACATTACCTGGTTACTAAGTTTAATCCTGCAGACAACGATGCGGCAAGCGATTTCTTTGTCGCTACTAAATGGTAAATCAATCAATTAAAATATAACAAAAAAAAACACACACATGAAAAAGTTAGTATTCTTAAGTATGATGGCTGTGCTATTCACAGTAAGTTGTAGTAAAGACAAGAAGGAGGAATCGGGTAATAATAATTGTGGTTCAAGCACAGCAGTACCTTCAGGATTACAAGGGGCCTGGGTTAATGGTTATGTTAATTCTACCCAAGTAATTGACCGATATAATGGACAATATTTAGAAAATACCTGGCAATCGGGACGTTATTTGTATATGGAAGCAGATGGAAAAAATGCTACTCTGTATACCATAGGTGGAAATTCCTCGGCTAACTATGCAACGCAGACTAAGGGAACAGTATCGTTTGAACCTGGCTCTACATTACAATCTGGCACTTTTACTTTCAATGCTTGCAGTGGTTACTACAAAGGATACACTTATTCATCAAAAATTGTAGACCGTCCTGCAACTGCGGAAGAATTAAAGAACAATTTAACTCTTCATTTTGACTATGAATATGATGGTACATGGTTTTCTCTCTGGTTTGTAAATGCACCTGATGCCTCTCCAACGAGCTTTAGAAAATCGCAGTAAGAAAATTTTACAAGCAGACAAGCCTCATTATAGGGGCTTGTTTTGTTTTAGGGCGATCCTTTAACAAGCATCTGGCAGGGTAGCAGTTTTAGCTATTTATCGAATAATGCTTGCAGTACCCGATGGGTAATAACAGTATATAGTAAGTGCCTACAGGTAAAGGATCGCCTTTCTGAAGCCCTTTCCAGGTATCAAAAATATCATGGGAATAAATACCCGGCTGTCATATCTGTTAAAAATTCTGCTCTGGTAAGATTCCAGATTCGGACCCTGAAATTAGTATATTTAAGAAACTTAATTTTTCTAAAGTTAGAAACTACATCAGGCCGCGGTATCTTTACTGCGGCTTTTTTTTATGATAGCAGACAAATCAATAAATCTTTATGGAAATTTGTAGAAAGAAAAAGTTAAAGCCATGAAAAAATATGATAAGCTATTAGCAATCCTATTTGGCATGTTAATAATTGGATTGTTGTTTTTAGCATTTACTAACAAAGCGTTTCTAACCTGGGCATTTGAACGGCATCAAAACCAGATGAGCTGGTACATTCGGCCACTTTTTATTATTCCGTATTGTTATTTTGCTTACAAACGTAGCTGGTCAGGCATACTGGGGACTATTTTTTTACTTTTTACCAGTATGTTTTGGTTCCCAGAGCCCTCGGTGGTTAGCGAGGATGTAAAACAGTTTCTTCGGATGGAAAAAGCATGGCTGAATAGCGATTGGACAATGGCGGAACTATTCATGAGTTTAACTATTCCTTTTTTCTTTTTCGCACTGGGGTTGGCATTTTGGAAACGAAGTTTACGAATTGGATTGATTATTATCACGGTAACGGTCGGCGGAAAAATTATTTGGAGTATTGGTTTTGCCGGACATTCTGGAAAATCAGTAATTGTACCCGCTCTTGTAGGCCTGTTAATTTGTTTTGGGCTTATTTATTATGGTTTCAAACGTTTTGAAAAAAATAAATAGAGAAATGTAGTCGCAGATAACCTTAGGCTTGTTTTCTAATAATCGCACAATTGACATTACCGGATAATGCTTACAGGCCCTGATTGAGTAATAACATAACCATCTGAACGGATAGCATTTATTGAATAGTAGTAAGTGCCTACAGGTAAAGGTTCACCTTTTTGAATTCCTTTCCAGGCATCAAAAATATCATTGGAAATAAATACCCGGCTGCCATATCTGTTAAAAATTCTGATCTGGTAAGATTCCAGATTAGTTATATGAATAACAAATTCGTCATTTATACCATCACCATTTGGAGTAAACGTATTTGGAATAAAAACAGTGCCGCTTTTCCGGATGATGAATTGTCCTTTTTGTGTAGAAGAACTGCATACATCGGTTTTAGATGCGGTCAGGGTAACGGTAAAATTGCCTTCGTTTTTATATTCATGAACCGGGTTTGTTTCTGTAGATTCTTCGCCGTCGCCAAATTTCCATAAAAAAATATCTGCGTCTACAGATTGATTAAAGAAATTGATAGTGGCCGGAAGAGCAAGTTGTGCAGGCAGCTTCGGTTCTGTATTAAAAGCAGCCAATGGCCCAAATTCGCCACTTCCTGATTTACCTGATGGGTCTTTAAAATCAAGAGTAAAACCCTGGTTTGGCGCAGAGAAATTATTAACAAGTAAAGCATAATAATGTCCCTGTTGCATATCAGCATACTTAACCAGATCATTTTGTCCTGCACCGCACCCAGGCGGCTCAGAAACGTCAGTTTCAGTAAAACTTAATCCGGTCCTTCCTGTAGGCCCTGAGCAAATCTGACTGGCTGAACACCGGATAATATGGCTAGGGTTAATTAAAGAAGCATCATCAGATGTTCCGAGATCGTAAAGAACCCAATCAATATCAATATTTGGAGAGGAGGGAGTTATTGTAAATACTAGTGTTCCATTATTAGCGGCTTTCCATTTATACCATACCGAATTTTCTTCCGTAGGCGCATGATCTCCAAGACAAGAACCATTCGCTTCCCGGTTATTTAGTCCAGCACCGGCTATATTGCTTTCTGTAAAGCTTTCTTTCGAACATAAAAATATAGCATCCCCATAATCCTGCCCCGGTCTTAAAGGAGGAGCATAATTGTCTACACATAACTTAAAAGTACCGGTATTATCATTTTTTGCACTTACGCGGATATAATAAGTTGTTCCAATTTGCAACCTACCCCTATAGAGTGTTACACTGTTGTTCTGACTTGTGGTACTTCCAGTACTTTCTGATACAGCAATGCAATCTGTTGTTGTATACAAATTAAGAGTCGGTTCTTTAAGCGTCCCCACACGTTGTCCTGTTCCAAAATAATCCCCATATAGGATAATGTTTACATCAGAAGCTATTGCTGTAAATTTGAACCATACGTCTTTGCCAGGAAGGCTTATGTCCTCGTTTATAGCTTCGATGTTATTATATTCCTGGGGATTAGAACAATAATTAGTTGCATTTTGAAGCAACAGGGCACTATTGCACACGTCGTTTGGGTGTTGTGCAAAGGTAAGTTGAGCTAATAAAATAAGTGTTAAGATAATTATGATCTTCACGCTTCAATAATTCTATCAAAAATACTAAAGTTCTTAACTTTTATAACTAAAATCTTTGGTATTTACGCAGCATTGCATGTTTTTGCAACATTTTATTTGCAAATTGCAAAATACTGATTTTAACACGCTCATAATTTCATAATGAAAAGAATTGCCTTTTTTTTGACCTTATTTATACCTGCTATACTTGGTAAAGCCCAATCGTTTAAGTTTGCCTTTATATCAGATACGCATATTGGGAGTCTCACAGCTGCTGAAGATTTACGCAGAACCGTAATGGATATTAATGCTGATACCACGCTTCGTTTTGTGGTAATTACCGGCGATATAACGGAATTCGGTTCGGATGAGGAATTTCAATTGGCCAAGCAGATTCTGGATAGCCTGAATAAAAACTGGTATATCATTCCAGGCAATCACGATTCGGGTTGGTCGGAGAGTGGCAATAATAGCTTTAGGTTATTTTTTGGTTCCGAAACGTTTTCTTTTACGTATGGTGGATATCTATTTGTGGGGACCAGTTCTGGACCTAATATGCGTATGGGCCCGGGCCAGGTTCCAAGAGAGAATATACTATGGCTTGATTCTGTGCTAACTAACATGGAAGATGCTTCAATGCCGGTCATTTATCTAAATCATTATCCCCAAGATTCAGCTCAAAATAATTGGTATGAAGCTATGGATCGCTTAAAGAAAAAAAATGTGCAATTGTTGCTCTGTGGACATGGGCATGCTAACCGGAAGTTTATTGCGGAAGGTATTCCGAGTGTAATGAGTCGTTCTAATTTGAGAGCAAGGGATAGTATAGGTGGATATAACATTGTTACCATAAAGGATGGGGTTGCAAGTTTTGAGGAAAGAAAACCTGTAGTACAAACTAATAGAAAATGGGCAGAAGTGGATCTCTATAATCATCATTTTGATAAAGATACCACTTCATATTTTAGGCCTTCTTTCGCTGTGAATGCTAAATATCCCCGGGTAAAAGAGCTGTGGCACTATCAAGATCAAAGTGATATTGGTGCCGGAACAGCTTTATTTAAAGATTTTATTCTTGCTACTAATACACAAGGAGCGATTTACGCATTGAATAAAAAAAATGGCAATAAAGTATGGGAGTTTCGTACCAATGGTAAAATTTATTCTACACCAGCAGTAGCGGAAGGGTATGTTGTTGTAGGATCTTCTGATAAAAATGTTTATTGTCTTACTATCTCGAATGGAAAATTGATTTGGAAGACAGCAACTTTAAAGCCTGTGCTTGCTTCTCCGGTTATTAAAGGCAAGGTAGTTTATATTGGTGGATCGGATGGCCATTTCAAAGCATTAAATCTTCTAAATGGTAAGCTGATATGGGATTTTGCAGACGTGAAAGGGTTTGTGGCAACCCAGCCCCTGATCTATCATGATAAGGTATATTTTGGATGCTGGGCAAATGATTTTTATGCTCTGGATGCGGTAACAGGTAAATTGGTTTGGAAATGGAACAATGGTACCTCTAACCGCATGTTTTCGCCGGCAGCATGCTATCCGGTAGCCGCGAACGGAAGGGTGTATATTGTAGCTCCCGATCGTTATATGACAGCACTGGATGCCACATCTGGAAATGTTATTTGGCGTACACAAATGAAGGGGATACGGGTGCGAGAATCGATGGGCTTATCAACAGACAACTCCTTGGTGTATGTAAAAACAATGGATGGTCAGTTATATGGCGTGTCAACTACGGCAGATTCTATGCAGATAAGCTGGAAATCAGCTTTGCAACTCCCTTATGAACTAGATCCGTCAGCCATAATTGAAAGTAAGGGTGTAGTTTATGTCCCCACACATTCGGGCTTGGCTTGTGCCGTAGACAGGAAAAGCGGCACAGTATTATGGCAATATAAGGCTTCTAATGCACTTCTTAATCCAATCATACCTATAGATAAAAATAAAGTACTTTTAAGTACCATGGATGGAAAGCTTATATGCCTTGAATATAAGTAGAGCTGATACTTTTGCGTTTTTTTGCGGAATTATAAAAAATAAAAGCAGAATGTATGTAGTATCAGTTTAATTTTATTAATTTTATGCCTTAATTTTATTTAGAACGAAGTTTTAAAGAATGCGTTTTTCTGCATTATTTGTACACATAGTTTCTTAAATACCTGTTATAGCCGACTTTTAAATATGAAGAGAGCATTACTTTTTGTTTTTTCTTTCTGCTCATTTTCTGTATCAGCCCAGCAGTTTTTGCAAAGTACGCCAACAGCCGAGCGGTGGGTAGATAGCACCTTTAGAAAGCTTTCACGAAATAAAAAAATAGCCCAATTAATGGTTGTCCGCTTATCCGAAAAAAAAGGAAAAGACGTGGTGTTCTATGAGGAAGAAGTGGCAAAAAGTATTCAAAAATATAATATAGGTTCCGTTTGTTTGTTTCAGGGAAATTCATGGCAGCAGGCCACGGTGTTGAATCGTCTTCAGGGCCAGGCTAAAACACCTTTATTGGTATGTGTTGATGGAGAAACCGGTGTGGGAATGCGATTCGCCGACGTTGTTCCATTTCCTGATCAATTAACCATAGGCGCTGTTTCTGATGGTGTTATAGCTTATAGAGTTGGAAAGGCAATAGGGGAGCAGTGTAAAAGGATAGGCATACATGTAAATTATGCACCGGTTGTTGATATTAATAACAATCCAAATAACCCCGTTATTAATTTCCGTTCGTTTGGAGAAGATAAATATAAGGTAGCCCTATTCGGCACCCAAATCATGAAAGGGATGCAGGATCAGGGAGTAATGGCTTGTGCCAAGCATTTTCCAGGACATGGAGATGTCGCCGTTGATTCGCATTTAGATCTTCCTGTTATTTCTAAATCCTTACAGCAATTGGACTCGTTGGAATTATATCCGTTTTCTTCGATAATAAAAGAAGGTGTAGGTAGTGTGATGGTTGCGCATTTATACATTCCTTCAATTGACACTACTCGCAACCGGGCAACTTCGCTTTCAAAAAATAATGTAACGGGTTTGCTTAGGGACAAAATGAGCTTTAAGGGATTAACTTTTACTGATGCGTTGGAAATGAAGGGCGTTGCCAAGTTTTATCCCCAGGGCGAAGCAGCAGTACAGTCAATCATTGCCGGAAACGACATGTTGTGTCTTCCGGGAGATATTAAAGGAAGTATTAAGAAAACAAGAAAAGCTATCCGAAGGGGAGAACTAACCTGGGATGATATTAATGAGAAAGTGCGAAGGGTATTATTTGCTAAATACAACTTGGGTTTAAATGCCCTTAAACCGATTGATACAACCTTTTTGGCAAGAGACTTAAATGCCAATGTAGGTGCTTTAAAAAAAGAGGTTTATGAAAATGCCTTAACACTTGTACATCAGTCTGTAACCAATGTATTGCCATTGCAAAACGGCACTAAAATCGCATACGTGGGCATTGGCCTTAAGGGATCAAATTCATTTAGTGAGCAGCTAAAAAATAATTACAAAACGGACAATTATTATTTTGATTACGCTGCCGATTCTGCTCAAGCTAATATTATTTTAAATAAAGTTCGTTCAGGATACGCTGCCGTTATTGTTGGAATACATCAGTATAAAAAATATCCGGCTAATAATTTCGGGATCAGTAAAGCCGCGGTTGCCCTTTTAAAGCAATTACAACAAGATAATGTAGTCAATTTTGTATTTGGTAACCCATATGCCATAAAAAATTTAGAGGATGCCAAGAACATCGTGGCTTGTTACGAAGATGATCCGCTGATGCATCGTGTTGCGGTTGATTTTATAGAAGGTAAGTTGGCTGCAAAGGGTAGTCTTCCAGTTACGGTTTCCGAGTCTTATCGGTATGGTACGGGTATTGTAAGTAATAATTACTTACCCTTAACAAAGCCAGAAAAGGTAGGATTAAATGAAAAAACCT
This sequence comes from Sphingobacteriaceae bacterium, assembly GCA_025450155.1. Classification (GTDB taxonomy): domain Bacteria; phylum Bacteroidota; class Bacteroidia; order Sphingobacteriales; family Sphingobacteriaceae; genus JANWIB01. The sequence goes on along the minus strand of JANWIB010000089.1, from coordinate 776 downwards.
TAAATAAGATTGATAGTATTGCCTTGAATGCGATAGAAAAAGGAGCAACTCCGGGTTGTGTGGTTTTGGTGGCTAAAGATGGAAAGATTGCGTTTAACCGTGCTTATGGTTATCTGAATTATGATAAAAAAGAAGCCGTAACAACCGAAACGGTGTATGATTTGGCTTCGGTAACCAAAACATCGGCCACTACGTTAAGTGTGATGAAACTGTATGAAGAAGGCAGGTTGGATTTGGAGAAAACACTGGGCGATTACCTCCCTTGGGTAAAAGGCACAAATAAAGCGAATTTGAAATTAAAGGATGTACTGCTTCATCAGGCCGGGCTGGTGCCCTTTATTCCATTTTATAAGGAAACGATAGACAGCGTTGGCAAACCCAAACCCGGTTATTATAGTACGGTTGCGAATGCAAAATTTAATATACGCGTAGCTGATAGCATGTATATGCGGAAGGATTATACCGATTCGCTGTATAAAAAAATCCTTGATAGTAAGCTGAGTTCCGAACATAAATATGTTTACAGTGACAATGACTTTATCTTTTTAGGAAAAGTAGTAGAACAGATTACCGGCCTTTCTTTAGATCAATATACCCGAGATACATTTTATCTTCCCTTAGGGATGATGACGACCACGTTTAAACCTCGTAATCATATTTCAATTAAACAAATAGCGCCTACTGAGCAGGAAAAGTATTTTCGCTTGCAATTGATAAGGGGTGATGTACATGACCCGGGAGCGGCGATGTTTGGAGGTGTAGCCGGGCATGCGGGC
>JANWIB010000088.1 GCA_025450155.1 Sphingobacteriaceae bacterium | reverse complement strand
GCTAATCCCCAAAAATTAGGACCTCCCCGGTTGTTAAAGAGAAATAATATGATGATGTAAATTGCTAACAGCGATAAGCAAAATAAATAAGCTTTTCGTTTACCTACCATCACTGGTATTGTTTTAAGCCCATGGGTTTTGTCTTGAAAAAAATCGCGTATATCAAACGGGATCGTAATGGCGGCAATAAATAAAAAGCGTTTGGCGATTAGCAAAATGGTGTCTTTAGAAGAAACAACAAAATCGTTGTTTTCTAACTCCAATATTGGTAATAGTACACAGCTCAACGACCAGGTAAGAGCGATTAAGAACAGTTTAATCCCCGGAATATTTCTTAAACCAAATTTTTTTTCATGAATAGTAAAGATGGGTAAGTTATACATTACCGATACAAAGCTGAGAAAGAATAATAAAATTAATGAAGTTGGAGAGAGAAAAACTGCAAGCGGAATAAGCGATAAAACCGCAATTATGCTAATGGTAATAATTAAACGATGATGTGAAAATATCCACCGCACTCTTCTGAAAGGGGATTTAGCCGGATCCTCGGGCTTCGACAGCAAAATGCTATAATTATACATCGCCAGGGTAGCAAAAAATAAAACCCCCAATATGTATTTATCAGGATTTGTTCCAAGCAGCTGATAGGTAACAAGTGCTTGAGCTACGGCACATAAGGCAATAAAAATATTGCTAAAGAGCAGGAAATCGAGGATTTGCCTGAATAGGTGTTTCATTAACTGTTTAATGCGATGAGCTAGAGTTATGCCCGTCTTAACTCAAATATCGTAATTTCAGGCAATATGCCTACTCTACCCGGATACCCTAAAAACCCATAGCCTACATTCACATAAAGCTGCTGATTACCTTGCTGGTAAAGCCCTGCCCATTCCGGATAAACGTACTGCACCGGACTCCATTTAAAGTTTTCTGTAGCTACACCAAACTGCATGCCATGGGTATGGCCGCTAAACATAACATCAATTTGTGGGTACTCTTTTAAAACCTGTGCTCTCCAATGCGAAGGATCGTGTGAAAGCAGGAGTTTTACTGGAATATCATCGGTATTTTTAATAGCAAGGTCCATGCGTCCGTGTTTCGAGAAACGGCCTACCCCCCAATTTTCAATACCTAAAATTCCAATTTCTTCGCCATCAACCTTTAAACGCCGGTGTTGGTTCATCAGCAAGTCCCAACCTAAATGTTTGTGCGTTTTAATAACCTCTGCCAGGTTTTTTGCTTTAGCAGGCGAAGGGTCTTTGCCAAAATAATAATCGCCATAATCGTGGTTACCTAAAGTAGAATATACACCTAAAGGGGCTTTAACTTTTGAAAAAATGTCCTGATAATCCCGCATTTCGGAGGCTAAGTTATTCACCAAATCCCCTGTGAAAAAGATGAAGTCCGGTTTTTCGGCAAGCAGCATTTCCACGCCACCTGAAACAGCTTTCTTATTGTAAAAACTACCCGAATGAATATCGGAGATTTGCCCCAGCTTTATTCCTTCAAATACTTTTGGAAGATTGGGGAGGAAAAGTGCTTGGCGTTTTATGCGGTAATCGTAAGCTCCGGAGGCGATACCCCAACTGAGAGATGCAAAAGGAACGGCTGCTACAGCGATTCCGGCTTTGATTAAAAATGCCGAACGCGAAATCTTTTCTCCTTGTTCTAGTGTTGCATCAGGCTTAGTCCCCTTCTTTCTAAAAAATTTCCTTTTCCCCCATATTAATCCACGACGCAGATCGTCAATAAACAAAAGGGGTAGAAAAAATAGCTTGGAAGCCAATGTGATAAAAAAAATCACCAGCAAAATGGCTCGTGTGGTAAGACGCAGGTTAAAAAAAATGCTAACAAAAACACCGATAATGAGTAGGAAGGAATAGGCCCACCAGGCATAACTTAGCCGACTTATTGTTTTTTTATTGCCTTTATAACGAACAGATCGGATGGCAGTATAAATGTACCAGTCGATTAATAAAAGAACAAGACTGACACTGATTAAGGGAATAATTCTATCGGACATAAGTAATTGAGGCGAATTTATGAACTCTTTTTTTAAAAAGATTAATACTTCTGATCGTCTTCGTAATCTTCATCTTCTTCTTCGCCAAATTGAGCGCTAAACAGGCTTCCCAGCATGTCTTTAAAAGCAAAGCCGTTATCCAAGTAAGATTTACTCAGCTGAGAAAATTCCGCAAGTCCGTGCAGTAAAAACTCCATTAGTAAGATTTGCTGGCCTTCGCTTAGTGTAGGGTGAAATTGTTTTGCAATGTCTTTTAAACCCGGAACGGTACGTAGTATTTTTTTATATTGTTCTTCTGATAAATCATCTAAAAGATTTATCGTATTGCCTCCCCCAAACCAATTGATAATTTCGCTGTAAGGATTATTCCCTTTAGATTTTTTCAATTTCTCCGGATCAGGAAAGAATTGTACCATAAGTGTTTTAATAGCTTTACCTACTAAAATATTAGCCACTTTCGCTGAACCTTCCTGTTCGCCTTCGTAAACCAGTTCTATTTTTCCGGTAATTGCTGGTATAACGCCCAAAAAGTCTGCAATGCGAACGGTAGTACGCTTTTCTCCATTAATTAGCATACGGCGTTCGGCAGCGCTAATTAAATTTTCAAAGGCAGTAATAGTTAAACGAGCCGAAACACCCGACTTTTTATCAATGTATTCAGAATTACGGGCTTCAAAGGCAATTTGTTCGATCAGGTCTTTGATTAAACCGTCTACCTCAATATGTTCCTTTTGTTCGGGGCTTAGATTTGCTTCCTGTTGGGTAATCTTCCGGGAAATTTCAATGTTTCGTGGATAGTGTGTTAAAATCTGACTCTCGATCCGGTCTTTTAAAGGCGTTACAATAGAACCCCGGTTGGTATAATCTTCCGGATTGGCCGTGAAGACAAACTGAATGTCTAAAGGCAAACGAAGTTTAAATCCTCGTATTTGAATATCCTTTTCCTGAAGGATATTAAACAAAGCTACCTGGATTCTTGCCTGCAGGTCGGGCAATTCGTTGATGACAAATATTCCCCTGTGAGCCCGTGGAATTAAACCAAAATGAATGACACGTTCATCGGAATAGGTTAGTTTTAATGTGGCTGCTTTAATGGGATCAACATCGCCTATTAAGTCGGCAACGGTAACATCCGGAGTGGCTAATTTTTCAGTATAACGTTCTGAACAATGAAGCCAACTAATGGGTGTCTGATCTCCATGTGTCATAATCGCATGACGGGCAAACCACGAAATGGGATTTAAAGGGTCATCGTATAATTCGGAACCTTCTACATATGGAATATATTCATCCAGCAGGTTAATCATTAAACGGGCAATACGTGTTTTGGCCTGCCCGCGTAAACCCAGTAAAAGCATATTGTGCCGGGATAGGATGGCGGTTTGCAGATCGGGAATGACGGTATCTTCATAACCGATAATTCCTTCAAAACCCGCTTCTTTATTTTTCAATTGCTTAATCAGGTTTTCTCGCAACTCTTCTTTTACACTTCTGCTGCGGTATCCTGATGCTTTTAATTCGCCTAAGGTTTTTATGTTCAAGTTCAAAGTTGTAAGTTTTACATTGTAAATTAAAAGAGTAAAAAAGCATTAACCTATATTTTCAAATTATTAAATTTTACATGTCTGCATATTTTCCTCCCCATCTATCTAACTGTTCTTCTCCGATTGCGGATATAATCTTCAAAAATATATTCCCCTAATCCTTTTAAGGAGCTGTAAAAAGCCTTGCCCCCATTTATTTCAGTAAATTTTCTAACAAACTGCTGTAAATAAGCATCGCGGGCAATCATAAAGGTAGTAATTGGAATATTTAATCGTTTACACTGGGCGGCCATATTAAGCGTTTTGTTTACCACCTTTCGGTCAAGTCCGATACTGTTTTTATAATATTTACCATTTTCTTTTAAGCAGGTTGGCTTCCCATCCGTAATCATAAATATCTGTTTATTGTGGGTCTTTCGTCTTCTCAGAATATCTACTGCTAATTCCAACCCAGCATAGGTATTGGTATGATAAGGCCCCACTTGCAAATAGGGAAGGTCTTTTAGGCTGATAGGCCAGGCATCATTGCCAAATACGACAATATCCAAGGTGTCTTTCGGGTATTTTTTATTAATGAGTTCTGCTAAAGCCATAGCCACTTTTTTTGCGGGGGTAATGCGGTCTTCACCATACAAGATCATGGAGTGCGAGATATCAATCATCAATACGGTAGAAGTGATGGTTTTATAATCTTTCTCCTCAACTTCCAAGTCTCGCTCGGTCATGGTAAAATCCGAAATGCCATGATTGATCTGGGCATTATGGATAGAAGCCGTCATGTCGATTTGATCAAGTGTATCGCCAAATTCATATTCCCGCCGATCGGCATTTTTTTCCTCTCCCTGCCCCGAACGATTGGTATTATGCTGCCCCTTGCCTGATTTTTTTAATTTCCCAAATATTTCTTCCAATGCAGACTGACGGATGCTTTGCTCGGTTTTGGCGGTAATGATAAATCCGTCTTTATTGTTTTGATCATCGTCAATGTAACCTCTTTGTTTTAAATCTTCAATAAAGTCGCCCATCCCGTATTCATCATTGGTGATGTGATATTGTTTATCTAACTCATTCATCCAGGATAATGCTTCGTTAGCATCACCCGAAGTGTAATTTAGTAATTCCAGAAACAATTTCAGCAACTCGTCAAACCCGCCCTTAGGGATTTCGTTTGGAATGTATTTAGAAAAAAAGTGACCCCGCATAACAAACCTTTCACTTAAAACGATAAATCGAAGTTAAAAGTTTGTGAGCCAAAGGATGTTAGTTCGATGTCATTTTAAGCTTTGGTTCTCATTCGGGCTAATACTCTTTCTGTCGGTTTATTAGCCAGTTGTTTTTTCCAACCTCTGTAATATACGCTGAAGTTCTTTTTCAGCAGCATCGTGTTGTTTCTTAAGTTGCTCTTTTAAAAAAGACAGCGTAAATTTCTTCCCTTTATTCAAATTACTGAAAGCCAATTTCTTCTCATTATCAAATCTTAAAACATGCTCGCCACAAATAGAGATACAATAATCATTTTCCGTTTCTCCAGGAACACCTATTGTGCTAATTCCTTGGGTTAGAGCCAGAATATAGAATTCGCCTGGTTTAAAATAAGAAACATAGACGCGGCACAAATTGCCCGGATCGCCATAAATAATAATTCTTTTTCGGGTTTCTGCCCTTGCAATATTTCAGTAATCTCTGCTTCCACAGATAGCGGATTTCCGTTTGTAGGGCTGGAGTAACTTACGTACCGGATGATTTTTACTGTAACTATAAGTGAAGTAGAAGGGGCGACCTTTAAAAAAGGTCTATTGGTGTCACATTCACATGCGTTTACTGCAGTATTTACATAAAAAACTATGAACAAACCAATTAACAATTGTTTCATCTTAGTTTATTTGGGATCTCCTTGGGCTAAAGCTCTTTCGGCACGTTTAATGGCCAATTGTTCTTTCCAGCTCATGTATTTCACATTAAAGTTCTTCTTCATGATATCATCAAGCTTACGCTGAATGGTTAAATTGTATAAACTTTTGGCTTTTACGGCCCACGATTTATCCCATGCCCGAAGCGAAATGGAAAAAGAACCATCCAGGTATTTCATCCAATGCCACATACCGGTAGGCATAAATAGGGTATCACCATGCTCCAATATCGTTTCCTGCCCTTCAATTCCTTTTAAGGCTGGAAATTTATCGAAATCAGGATTGCTAATGTCGAAATCTTCTAAAGCATAGGTAGCAAGAGGAAGGCAATACAGGCGTTTTTTCCATTTATGATCAAACAAAATGACATGCTTGCGCCCGTGAAAATGTGTATGGAAAATATGCGGAAGGTCAATATCGTAATGCAAAAAGGTGACTGAGCCCTGCCCTCCAAAAAACATACCCGGATATTTATCCAAAAAACCACCCATTAACTCTTTAGGAGCCCGGTAATCTTCCAGTAAGCCGTTAGCCTGCTTAATCGGATCGAAAAAGAATATCCGCAGATCAGTAGGCTCTTTTTGAATTAAATCGATATAATCGCTAAATTTCATTTCTGTTGTGGGGGCATTAATAGGCTTAGAAGGATCAGCTTTCGAACTGTCGTAAAGCGGAACAACCTTATCGCCCACTACTTCTTTAAGATATTCAAACGTCCATTTCTCAAATGCCGGCCATTGATGAGCCATGTTGCGCATAACTAACGCACGGCGAGGCTTCAGATAATTATTGATAAAATCTTCACGGCTAATATCATCAACCACATCTACCCGACTTAACTTTATTGACATTTTAACAGAAATTTAATAACCAAAAGTAAGCAGGATTCTTTTGATTTTTTTGTACTCCTTTATTTTTAATTATTCGGCGATGAATAGTTCTGCGGCAATATGGTCTGCAAAAAGTTTGCCTTGGTTAGTTAGTTTTACCGTTTCACCATCTAAAACGAGGTGTTTTTTTTGAATAAATTGTTCTAAACTGCTTTCAACCTCCTTACGAAAATCTAATCCAAAATCTTGCGTTATTTTAAGAAGATTCATTCCCCAGATGGTTCTTAGAGAAGTCATAATGTATTCGTTTACCCTGTCTTTTGTGGTTAGGATTTCTATCTCTGCCGGAATAGTGCCTTTCAATACCGATTCAAGGTATTTTGAATTATTAGCGATATTCCATTGGCGCATTTTTCCATTAAAAGAGTGCGCTGAAGGGCCAACACCCAGGTATGAAATGCCCTTCCAATAATTGGTGTTATGCCGCGAATAACGGTTAGGTTTGGCAAAGTTGGAGATTTCGTAATGTTCAAATTCTTCTTCTTGTAATTTCTCCATTAAAAGTTGAAACTGTCCGGCACTTTGTGATTCATTCATTGGCTGTTGTTTTCCTTTGCGGATAAATGAAGCCAAGGCGGTTTTCGGCTCAACAGTCATGGAATAGGCAGAAATATGTGGAACCATTAAGTCGATCGTCTTATTTATATTCGATGCCCATTTTTCGTTACTAAGCAGGGGATAGCCATAAATCAGGTCGAGCGTGATGTTTTCAAAGCCGGCATCTTGCACTCGCTTTACAGAACTTTCTGCTTCTGTTGCATTGTGTGCACGGTTCACCCACAGTAAATCTTCTTCGAAAAAAGACTGGATGCCAATGCTGAGCCGGTTAATATTGGTTTGTCGTAATTCCCGCACTTTGGCAGCATTCAGATCATCCGGGTTGGCTTCCAGTGTAATTTCCGGGTTGGCTGAAACAGGATGAAGTTTGCTTATGCCGTCAATAAGTGCTTCAATTTCTTTTGCTTCGAGTACAGATGGTGTACCCCCACCAAAATAGATCGTTTCGATGATCTCGCCTTTTAAATAATCTTTCTGAAACAATAATTCCGATTGCATGGCCTCCAGTATTTCTTTTTTGTATTGAAGAGAAGTGCTGAAGTGAAAATCGCAATAGTGACAGGCTTTTTTACAGAAAGGGATATGAAGATATATTCCGGCCATGCTGCAAAGGTAGGAATTGCTTCTTGCCGAATTGCCGTTTTGGAGTTATTTAAGTATGAATTGTGTATAATTTATAATAATGAGCGATGCATTTTTTAGAAAAGCTCAATGTTTAATCTACGAAATTTTCGTTCTCAAATCCCCAGACATATTTAACTGAATTTTCAGTAGTAATTCGTTCACGATGGTAAGTCACGCTGTACGGAAGTCCATTAAATTCTATTTCAATAGTTGCATCGTCCTTATTGTACGTGTTTGGATTAGGAAGTTTTGAGCTGGCTGATTTAATAACGGCATGTAAATTATCCATAACAAATAAATTTATGATGTGTACTGGATAACAATGAAGGAATAAAAGGGTTTGTAGCACCCTAAATTTTTTAAGGTCATTTTAATAGTTAGATTAACTACCCATTCCGAATACATCCATCAGGTTACCTGAAGAAGTTTTTAATACAATTCGATGTTTAAAATAAGCTGAAAGAGTATAGCGGTATTTTCCTTAATTTCTCCTCCTATCTTTATCATTGGTTAAAAAGGGTTAACTTTGCTTACTTTAAATGCTTTATCATTATGCCTGAAATATTTTTACTCCTTTTTGTATTAGGGCTTATTCTTTCCCCTCAGATACTAGCCGGAATTTTAGCAAAAAGTATGGGACGAAATTTTTGGTTCTGGTTTGGAATATCATTTTTATTACCCTTTATTTCTCTGTTTATTCTACTGTCATTAAAGGATAAAAATCCGGATAAAAGTATTCCTTTAGCAGAGCATGTAAAAAACAACGTCGTCTAGAATCTGCTATAAGTATCCAGACACTCCTTATTGAAATAAAGTATAGTTAGCTTACCACCCTGGTACAAATCCGCCGCATCTTCAGAATATTTTATTCTACAACTACTTTATATCTCAGACTTTGTTGGTGCATGCGGTTAAAGAATTTCGCTTGTTTTATTTAAGCCTGATATGCAACATTTTCCAGAAGCTTGCGACTCTTTAGTTGATGATACCAAAGCCTTTAGTCGTGTTAAAGAATAGCATAAAACAAAAATCGCATAGTATTTTCACCGACTATCTTACCCGGTTTACCGAGTTCTTCCATACATCTACCTAATTGTTATTGGCCGATGTAACGTATGGATATACCTTTGGGTCAAAGAATTAAAAAAATTAGTAGGACATATAAATAATGAATGTTATGAAAACCATTAAAACTCTCGCCATTGTAGTATCTGCCCTGGTATCATTCAGCACATTTGCTACTATTAAAACAGATAAAGAGCCTGTTGTTATAAAAGCTTGGGGACTTGTTTTTGGAAGTCTTGAAAGCATATCGAAACTGACAGAAACACCTGGAGCACCTTTAGCCTTACCAAAATTTAAATTCAGTACTCCTGAAGATATGAATGCGCATGAAATTGAAGCATTAAAAGCACTTGATACCTATGCCCTGCCCGCATTTGAATTCGGAACCCCTGAAGACATCAATTTGAAAGATGCGGATGCACTGAAATCTGTCAATCCATCTAACTTACCGGAGTTTCGCCTTAATAGCGTTGATGATATCAATGTAAACGAAATAGAAGCATTAAAAGAAGTAAAAAATCACTTGAGTTTGCCTTTATTCTTTGCTGGAACTCCACAAGATGTAAATGTGCAAGAAATAGAAGCACTTAAAGGTATAATAATTTCAAACTAGACATACTTGATGGTTTTAATAGCTTGGAGAGGCAGGGCGAATAGCCCTGCTTTTTTTATATTTTTCAACTTGTAATCAGGTAGCAAAATGCGCTTATTTATGGTTAAATAGTTTCATTATCAGAAACGTGATACTATAAACAAATAGAGTTATTCCCAATATAGATGATATAAATCGAAGGTAGTTAAGACTATACTTGGAAATCATATCAGTATTATCCGCTACTACATAAAGTAATGCGAATAGCAGTGCAAAAACCATCGTAAAACGGTGGATGGATGACATGTTTTTAATGATCATAGATAGCTCATTTTAATAAAATACACCGGTAGAACCAATAAGTTTTTCGAAATTAGATTTAAGTGTTTCTTTAAAACAGAACCCCTCGAGAAGCTGTTTTTTAACACAAAGAATATAGCGTGATGATAAAGGATGAAGCATTAAAAGCCACCCATTATAAATCCCTTTCAATTACCAGTCCGGCATTTTTAAATGCCGGAGTTATTCCGGCCAACTATACCTGTGATGGCGAAGACATGATGCCTCCCTTAATTATAAACGGT
>JANWIB010000087.1 GCA_025450155.1 Sphingobacteriaceae bacterium | reverse complement strand
AGAATATGCTTAGTTTTAGAACCGAACTGGAGGACCCCATTGTACAAAAGGATATTATCGATCTTGAAAAAAAGATTCGTTTGTTCAGGGAGGGTAAGATTCACGATGAAAAATTCCGAAGCCTTCGCTTGGCACGTGGTGTATATGGTCAGCGGCAGGAAGGTGTTCAAATGGTGCGCATTAAATTGCCTTACGGAAAAATTACTACCCAGCAACTAGAAAGAATTAGTCAGGTTTCGGACGAATACGCTACTGGAAACCTACATATTACCACCCGCCAGGATATTCAAATACATTTTGTTAGTTTAGACAGAACACCACAATTGTGGGCAGAGTTAGAGCAAGATTCAATTACTTTGAGAGAGGCTTGTGGAAATACGGTTAGAAATGTTACCGCATCGGCTTTAGCAGGTATAGACCCAAACGAGCCATTTGATGTAAGCCCCTATGCACAGGCGTATTTTGAATATTTTCTACGAAATCCTATCTGCCAGGAGATGGGCCGGAAGTTCAAAATTGCCTTTTCTTCCTCAGAAGATGATACGGCTTTGGCCTTTATGCACGATCTGGGCTTTATCCCTAAAGTAAAGTACATAGATGGACGGGAAGTAAGAGGGTTTAAAGTTGTTATAGGTGGCGGACTAGGGTCTCAGCCTTACATGGCCGCAGAGGTAACAGATTTCATGCCTGTAAACCAAATTATTCCTTTTGGTGAAGCAGTGCTTCGAATTTTTGATCGGCATGGCGAGCGTACCCGCAGGCACAAGGCCCGTTTAAAATATTTAATACAAGAGATAGGCAAAGAAGCCTTTCTTGAACTGGTCGAAAAAGAGCGTTTGGCATTAAAAAATAAGGTTTTCGAAATAGATGTGCAGGTTGTAGAATTAGCACCACCTACTATAGTGTTTGAAACCGAAGTATCGAATAAATTAAAATATGAGCAGTGGCTTGCAACCAATATTTATAAACAAAAACAAGCTGGATACGTAGCCGTAGGGCTTAAAATCCAAAATGGCGATATAAAAACCCCGACTGCACGCAAACTGGCAGTTCTGATACGTAATATTGCCGCAGATGATCTTCGTTTAACCAATTCTCAAGGTATCCTATTACGGTTTATTCGTGAAGAAAATCTTCCGTACGTATTTGAGGAATTAGACAAATTGGGTTTAGCCAGTCCGGGCTATGGAAGTATTTTGGATATTACCTCTTGCCCCGGCACTGATACCTGTAATTTAGGAATATCAAACAGTACGGGCATTACACGTGAGTTAGAGCGTGTGATATTAGAAGAATACCCTGATCTGATCTACAACAAAGACATCAGCATTAAAATCAGCGGTTGTATTAATGCCTGCGGCCAGCATGCTGCCGCTGCAATTGGGTTTCATGGTTCCAGTATGAAAATTGGAAAGCTTATTGCTCCTGCTTTGCAGGTTCTTTTGGGTGGTGGTCCCTGCGGAAACGGAACTGGCGTAGCCTCAGAAAAGATTATCAAAGTGCCCAGCAAAAGAGGGCCACAGGTGTTGCGTGCCTTATTAGAAGATTATGCTACGAATTCTGCCGAAGGCGAATTGTTCAATCACTATTACAATCGTCAGGGCAAGATCTATTTTTACGAGTTATTAAATCCGCTGGCTAACCAGGAAACCGTAACTCCGGACGATTTTATTGACTGGGAGCAGGAAGAGCCGTATAAACCCGAGATTGGTGTAGGCGAATGTGCGGGTGTAATGATTGACCTCGTGGCCACACTTTTATTAGAGGCGGATGAGAAAATTGAAAATGCAGAGGAATCTTTTAAAACAGGCGATTATGCAGATGCTATTTATCACGCCTATTCTTCTTTCATTCAATCGGCTAAAGCCTTGTTAGTTGCAGAAGGAGCAAAAACAAATACACAATCGGGTATTATTAAAGATTTTGACGAATTATTTGTTTCGACCGGAAAGTTAATAGTACCATCAACTTTTGAAGAGTTGGTTTATCAGATTAATCAAAATGAGCCTTCGAAAGAATTTGCCTTATATTATCTGCAGCAGGCCCAACTATTTAAAAAAACAGCCTCTGAATATCGTGAGAGCCAATTAATAGATAACGATTAAGTTTTTTAAATAATGGAACCCGAATTAGCAGTTGTAAATAATAACACACGCCACAAAGAGCACAATGTGCTTTTTCCGGTATTTCTTAAGTTGGAGAAACTGAATACTTTAATAGTTGGTGGCGGGAATGTGGCCTTAGAGAAATTGCAAGCCATTCTGCAAAATAGTCCGGGAGCAAAGATCAACTTGGTAGCGACAAGAATTAACCCTGAAGTAGAAGATTTACTGATAGAAAAAGAGATTCCTCATGAAGAACGGCCTTTTAAAACGGAAGATCTTTTAGGCATTGATTTGGTCATTATTGCTATTAACGACCAAGATATCAGCCAATCTATTTATCAAATTTGCTCGGAGCAAGATATATTGACCAATGTTGCCGATACGCCCGATTATTGCGATTTCTACCTGGGATCTATTGTACAGAAAGGAAACTTAAAAATAGCAATTTCTACAAATGGTAAATCGCCCACAATAGCTAAACGTGTTAAGGAAATATTGGCAGAAACCTTTCCTCATGAAATGGATCAGGTTTTAGACAATATGGAAAAGATACGTAATACGCTGGTTGGCGATTTTTCTGATAAAGTGCGGCAGCTCAATGATATTACTTCGGTGCTGGCAGTAAAAGCACAGCCAGAAACGCCAAAACATAAAAAAACGGTCCAGATTCTTTTGTACTTCTTTGCCTCAATCTGTTTGATGGTGTTGGGGCATCTCTTGTTTTCCTATTTAACGCTTGACAGAGTAACTTATGCGACGGATTGGGTTTCATCGCAAATAACAACAGACCTCTTGATTTATATGCTGGGTGGTTTTATTGCACAAATGATTGATGGCGCCTTAGGGATGGCTTATGGGGTAAGCGCCACTACCTTCTTGCTTTCGTTTGGTATCTCGCCTGCGGCTGCCAGCGCCAGTGTGCATACCTCAGAAATTTTTACATCGGGAGTTTCGGGTTTAATGCATCTGAAGTTTGGGAACGTCAATAATAAATTATTTAAAACCTTATTGTTACCAGGAGTTATTGGGGCTATTATGGGGGCCTATATTCTATCCTCATTACAAGAATATGCTTATGTATTAAAGCCTATTGTAGCTACTTATACCATGATATTGGGTATTATTATTATCAGGAAAGTGATTAAGAAGAAAACAGCGAAGAAAAAAACCAAGAACATTGGCATATTGGCATCGGTAGGTGGGTTTTTAGATGCTATTGGTGGCGGAGGTTGGGGCCCCATCGTAACTTCTACATTAATTGCAGGTGGCAGAAATGCCCGTTATACTATTGGTTCTGTAAACCTTGCCGAGTTTTTTGTAGCCTTTTCCAGTTCGGTTACCTTTAGTCTTTTTATAGGGTTAAACCATTTTCAAGTCATACTTGGATTAATTTTAGGGGGGATGATTGCTGCACCCATTGCGGCAAAATTATCGAGCAGGTTGCCGGTTAAAACAATTATGCTTGTGGTTGGAATCATTGTTATCATCGTTTCTTTGCGCATTATTTTAATGATGCTTTGGCCATATCTCTAAAATTATATATTTGTACTATTAGAGATAAAAGCAAACTAATTTGTTAACCAAGAAAACGAAATACGCAGTAAAGGCATTAATGGCTTTAGCCAGAAATGAAACGAATAATCCGGTGTTAATTTCCAGCATTGCCGAAAGAGAGCAATTGCCAAGGAAGTTTTTGGAAGCTATACTCCTGGAACTTAAACATAGCGGATTCTTGGGTAGTAAAAAAGGTGCAGGTGGGGGATATTACCTCCTTAAAAAAGCAGAAGAAATTAAGTTATCAGCCATTATTCGAATCATTGATGGCCCAATTGCATTATTACCCTGTGTGAGTTTAAATTTTTATGAGCGTTGTGAGGAATGTACAAATGAACCTTATTGTGGCATTCGCGATGTGATGAAGGATGTGCGAGACGCTACATTGAAAATATTGGATGAAACAAGCATTGCTGATATGATAAACCGGGAAGATATATTGGCGGGAAATGCCTCTTGAATTGGCGATATTGCAAAATTTTTTAATTAATCAAAATGATCTATATAAAAAATAATTTATGAAAAGCCTGTTATTTATCCTTACTCTTTTTACCACGATGCCTACTTCCGTTTACAATTATAAGATAACCTCCATTGATGGGAAAGAACTGAATTTAAGTAAATACAAAGGGAAAAAGTTATTAATAGTAAATACAGCATCTAAATGTGGTTTTACCCCTCAATATGCTGATTTGCAAAAACTGGCCGATTTGTATAAGGATAAGGTAGTGATAGTAGGATTTCCGGCAAATAATTTTGGTGGGCAGGAGCCTGAAACTAATGTTACTATTAAAGAATTTTGTAAGAAAAATTATGGGGTTACTTTCCCTTTAAGTGAAAAAGTAAGCGTAAAAGGAAACGATATAGTGCCTATTTTCAAATACCTGACAACTGCGGAAAACCCCGATTTTACAGGAGAAATTAAATGGAATTTTGAAAAATTTCTCATTGATGAAAATGGCAAATTAATCCATCGCTTTCGTTCCAAAGTAAATCCACTTTCGGAAGAAATTACCTCAAAACTTTAATTTTTAGCAATTAATATTTTGACCGTTTAAAATCAAAATCTATATTTGCAGTCCAAAAATGATGGGAGCATAGCTCAGCTGGTTCAGAGCATCTGCCTTACAAGCAGAGGGTCACAGGTTCGAATCCTGTTGCTCCCACAAACACAAATGAAGCCCTTCAGAAGTTGATCTGAGGGGCTTTTGTTTTTGGTCCATAGCATCTTTTCTCTTTATAGTTTCAGTAAGTTCTTTTACCAATGCATCAATTTGTTTATTTTTAAAGAATTAAATGAACCTAGACAGGTTACATGGACAAGCAACAGCAAGAGTTATTAACTGCAATAATTTCTCAATTTTACTCATTATCTTCTTCCTCTTATAAATTAATAATTGAGAATTGTACTATCGGTACATATTCAAAGTTGGAACACCTCTGTATAGAAGGAAAAAGTAACGCTTTTGAATATTTCTTATTAGAAGGGCTTGTTCATCGCTATAATTCGAATCAGATTAATGCAGTTACTACGGGCTTTTACATTTCTCCGAGTATTATCACGCCTAATTTTGCAAGAACCATTAAAGGAAAAAGTCTATTCTTTATACAGGCGTTGACAGATTGTATTATTGCACAAATTCCTGTTCCTTTGCTAGATCAATTGAGGTATCAACATGAAGATATCAGAATGTTTGGCCAGAATGTCGTAGAGCATGAATTGATAAAGAGTATAAAAAGTGAAATTTCTTTCCGTGTAAATAAA
Organism: Sphingobacteriaceae bacterium; assembly: GCA_025450155.1. GTDB lineage: Bacteria > Bacteroidota > Bacteroidia > Sphingobacteriales > Sphingobacteriaceae > JANWIB01. Next base: position 1,273 of record JANWIB010000087.1, on the reverse strand, counting down.
GCAAAAGATAGATTGTTGCTCCTTCGAAAGGAAGTCCCCAACATAGAAAATCTGATACCGCATACCACTATAGCTTCTTATTTAGGCCTTACTCCGGTTTCTCTTAGCCGGTTAAGAAATGAACTCGCATCAGTAAAATGATTTCTTATCAATTGATAATGAAACTGTTGAAATAAGTATAGAGCTTTGCATTGTTAAAAAAACAATGTAGAGATGAAGTTATTTATTATGGCAATTCTAATTTGCCCTTGTGTGGTGGTTTTCGGCCAAAGTAGTGATAATACAGCCTTAAAAAATGAAGTATCAAGTACTGTCAGTCACTCCGGCTTGGTTTTATATGCATCTTTGGGATTTCGTCAATTAGATTTTCAGAGTAGTTTTCACAGTCAGGCAGATAATCCTTCCATGGCTCCTTCTTTGGGGGCGGGTAGTTATTGGTCCAAGAATCGGTTGATGATAGGAACCGAGTTTTATTATTCCGATAAGCAAAAAGAAACTACTTCGAATAAGACTCATTCCCACACGTTTAATTCCAATGTTTTTTTTGGTTATAAAGTTGTTCGGAACAATGACTGGAACGTGGCACCTCTAATTGGCTTAGCAACGCTACGCAATCGTTTATCCGTAGCCGGGAGGAATATGATGCCGACTACAGCAATATATAATCAAAGTACGTTTGGTATTCATAGTGCTTTAAGTATCGAAAAGTTTACTAAGAAAGGCTTCTTCATGGGGCTGAAGCTGGGATATAACATTCCATTTGATAAAGAAAAATGGGTGATGGATGGTCCGAACACAACAACTAACCTCACAGATAATCCGGGCGGATTTTTCATACAACTTACTACAGGGGGCTTGATTAAACTTTAAGATCGTATGAAAATAATTTTCATAGCTTCGATTGCATTAATAGCAAAGGTATATTCATATTATCAGATGGAAACAGTAGAAAAGCTATTGACAGCAGAATTAGAGAAAGATAAAACTCCTTCGGTGCAGTATATTATCTTTAATAAGGATAGTATATTGTATAAATACCAAAGTGGATATGCGGATATTAGAAAAGCAGAAAAGGTGAGTGACGAGACCACCTATAATTTCTTTTCGGTTACTAAAACGTTTACGGCACTTGCTGTTTTACAGTTAGCTGAACAGAAAAAAATAGACATTTATCAGCCAGTAAAAAAATACCTTCCATCTTTTCCATATTCGAATAAAATAACGGTGAAACAGTTACTGTCTCATACTGCTGGCATAGCCAATCCCCTTCCTT
>JANWIB010000086.1 GCA_025450155.1 Sphingobacteriaceae bacterium | reverse complement strand
CCAAACTTCGATGTCCATTTTTTAGAAAATGCTTCTATATAGTGTATTTTACTATTTGGGGGCAGTGATTTTTCCAATAACGTGTCCTTCACCATTTCAGAATGACGAGGGTGAACAACTACTACTTCTGCAGACCAGTTAAAACTTTCAAAATACGGCAAACTCATCCTGATCCTTTGCATATCAGCAGCATTGGAGGGTGGAAAATAGGGCGAGATAATAAGAATGTGCTTCAAGACTTTTTAAGTCGTTGATTTATAAATGGCTGCAACTTGTACTCTAAAAAGTATGTTGATAATGCGATAGTTACCAAAACGAATAAAATCTTCAGAGAAACATGCGTATCCCTTAAATGGACAAATAAAATAATAATAGGAAAATGGATTAAATATAAACTGTAAGATATTGTCCCGAGATAAATAAAGGGTGGTAATGCTTTGTGAACGCAATATCTCACCCACTTCTCAACAAACACTAATATTAACAACGCTACTAATGGAAATAAAAGGTATAAAATCTTTACCATTAAAGAGTAGCTATTATCAAACCATAAAATGGTGATTGATGAAAAATAAAGTATTATATAAAAGAAAATAATTTTATTGCTTTTTGACAGGAGATGCTTGAGTGATGAATTATGAATAGAAATAATATATTGAAAGAATGGCCAACTCCCTACAGCAAATAGAAAGTACTTTAATGGGTCATAATAGGTAGGTAAAATGTGTAGGCGAGAAAACAATGGAAGCGAAAAAAGTGATAAAATGGCAAAATATTTATTAGTATTCACTGTATGTCTATACTTCCATATAAAAAATCCAACGAGCCATATACAAGAAAATGAAAATATTTTAATCACATAGCTGATTATAGGAGAAAAGGCAATACTGCTAAATTGCAGATAAATGCTTATAAAACTTATTCCTAACCAAATCCACATTCTCTGATGAAGTATTTTTTTGTTAGAAATACAGAATATGGCAAATATTAAATAAAAGAATAGTTCAAAAGAAAGGCTCCATATTACCGGATTACTTTTATATAAAGGGAAATACCTATCGCCCGCACTACTAGCTGGTATTATATTCCCAATGAATTGATGCCATGAAAATTTAAGGTTAAATAAATAGGAATCAATCAGAACAGAGGATACTATGCATATAATTAAAATTGGGTGCAGGCGAATGATGCGGCTTTTTATAAATTCGATTTTGCCTGTAGACCTATTTTCAAAAGACATATGTATAACCAATCCAGATAATACAAAAAAAATAAAAACAGATTCCGTTCCCCAATTTGAAAACAAACTGGTTAAATGACTTTTCCTGCTATTTATTTCAGGTACTTGGGCAAATAGATGGCATATAAATACAGCAAGAGCTGCTAAGCCTCTTATACTTTCCAGATAAAAATTTTTGGAGGGGGGAGACGCTTTAGATGTCAGCATTTGATAATGCGATTAAGAAATTTTCTTTTTATAATTTATTGCTACTCTTTCTGTATAGTAATAAATCAGATAAATTACAGGAACGGTAATTATACAGGATATTAAGACATACCAAAGATGATAGGGTAGCGATTTCGTTGGACTGTTATCAACAATCAGCAATCTAAAAAAGCTCAGGATTGGAAAATGAAGTAAATATAGCGAGTAAGAAAACGTTCCTATTATACTGAATTTAGATAAAAAACGGCTTAAGGCTGAAAATTTGTTAGTTAATATCATAGCAAGTACACCCGTAAACAGCAATCCCAGCAAAAGGTCGTAAAAAGGAGTACTTATTGATTTAAAAATGAATATAACTACTAAGGATATTGGAACCAAAGCAGCTCCCCACTGTATAGGAATATGAATCCTTTGACAATAAATATCTGCCAAAATAGAGCCAAGCCACCAAATTAAAAGAGTATAACAAGCAGCCCCAATAAAAGGCATCTTCAATCCTCCTATATATAATGAATAGAGCAGGACTGGAAGAAATAGCCCAAGAAATACGTTTTTCTTATTGACTAAAAATAAAAGTGGATATAAGAGATAAAAAAACCACTCATGTTTTAAAGACCAAACTGGAAAATTATGTCCCCATATAGGGCTGTCTGGCACTAAAAAAAAATCATAAAAAAATGTGGCGACAGAATATTTCTGGGAAATAACATCCCAATTTCCAGAATGTATAAAAAAGTAGCAAAAATCTAATATAACGATCAAAACAAATGATGTAATGAGGGTAGGATAAATACGAACGATTCGTTTAAACAGATAGTTTTTGAGAGAAAACTTCGTACTCTGCGGTTGCGCTAGAGTTCTGGCCTGGTTTAAATGAATAACAAATCCTGAAAGAACAAAAAATAAAATAACGGCTTCGTGGCCAAATTTGAACAAGGAAAAAAAATACACCAAAAACTTGTCTATTATATTATACTGTTCAGGGTTCTTCAAAAATCCCTGATAATAAGGTTGAGTTAGTAATAAACGGGCATGATGAACCAATACATACAGTGCAGCAATCCCTCTTAATCCGTCTAATACTTTTATTGTATTTTCTTTCGTATTGATCATTTTCTACAAACTGTATCCTCAATTATCTTTAAAAATTTAACTTGTTCTGAATTCCAGTTCAATTGCTTCATTCCATACTGAAAAGCATTTATACGATGCTGGAGTAATAAGTTTTTATCTTTATTGTATAGCTCAATTATATTACTCAAATCCAGGCTATCACCTTTAGCATAAATAAAACCCATGTCCGGGTAAGTATTCAAAAGTGCTTTTTGTGCTGAAGTGTTACTGGCTATTACAGCTAAACCTGCCTGGATGTAAGTAAATATTTTATTGGTTAAACAAATATCCCTGTTTAATGGCAGTCCGGTTTCTGTGGCCAATCCCGCATCAAATCTGGAAGCAAAGGAGATTATTTCTTCAGACGGAATGGGGCTGTGATAATATATCTGGTCTGCTTTTAAGTTATTTTCAGTAGCAAATATTTCAAAAAAAGCCTTATCCACTTGCCCCATATTACCTAACAGATGAAGCTCAATAGGAATGGTATTTAATCGGGCCAGTGCTACAAATACTTCTTCTAATCCACGGTTTCGGCCAATAGTTTGCGAAAACCAAAAAAGCTTAAGTGGTTGAGGGTTTTTAGTTGCAGGAGGTGCTATTGGTATTGCAGGGAAAACATTTAAGATTGTATGAAATGTTAAAGCCGGGTACTCTTTTTTATACTGTTCTGAAATTAACGGGCTGGCAGTCGTAATGTAGTCTAGCTTTTTAAAATACTTATCCTCTGTATATTTTTTGATCTTAAAATCTATGCTATTTTGTTCATCTGTTACTTCCTGCCGGTGAAGGTCCTCTGCATCAAATCCGCATCGGGCATGATGATACTGCGCTGCTTTACAAACCGCAGGTAATGCTCCTAAATTATGCCCAATATACAGGTCTGCCTTATATTTCAGGGCGTTCCTGTATAATAACAAAGAGCATCTGGATAAGCTGAGTTCTGCCAGATAACTAAAAAAAAGCTTGCTGTTTGCTAAAATCCGAATGTATTTAAACAGCAAACGGGTCACCCAATAGATTAACTTTCCATTTCGCGGAGCCCCTCCCACCCTTATCGCTTTCCATTGCTTACCGGGAAGCAATGTTGCATCCAATTGGGTTCCCCATTCATTCCAATATTGATAGAGAACAGTAACAGACCACCCTGCATCAGATAAAGCATCAGCTTCTTTTACCAACCTGGGATTTAAAGACGGTTGCCCTGAAGTAATGAGAACTGCTTTCAACGAACTAATGCAAGGTATTCTGCGGCTATTACAGCAACGTCAAATCTATGCCGGGCCGTTTCACGACACTGTGTTCGATCTATTGTATAAATTTTTTCTATAGCTTCAATCATTTGCTGCTTTGTAGCAACTCGAATACCCGTTTTAAATTCATCAATCACCTCGGGAACTGAACCACGGCTAAAACCAATGACGGGAGTTCCACAAGCCATGGCTTCTACCATCACCATACCAAAAGGCTCATCCCACTCTATTGGAAAGAGTAATGCCTTTGCCTGCCCCAGATACTCATTTTTTTGCTCATCATTCAGCGCTCCCAGGTAGATAATTTGTTTTTCATCAAATTGAGGTTCTATCTTTTCTTTATAGTAAGCATAATTATCCGACGTATCGGGTATATTTCCCCCAATCCATAAAACGTTACCTGTAGCCTTTGCTACCTCAATTGCCGTATGTAATCCCTTAATTTTATCCATTCGTCCTAAAAACATTAAAGGAGCGTCTTGGTCTACTTTTTCTCTTAACTGATACTGGGAAAAATCAATAGCGTTGTAAACTGTTTTCCATTTGCCAACAACATTTCCGGTGGAAACACAATAATCGCTACAGGCTGTAAACGTTAAATTCTTGTTGGGTAGAGTAGTTATTAATCGAATCCCCTTGGTAGAAACCGGGCGTCCATAAGTCATGATTTTATTGACTTTATGATTTAAAATAGGAAGAAGATATAAAAGCCGCCCAAAATTATGGATCAGATCAAATTCTCCTGCTTTTTTTATGAACAGGTTCCATATGTATACTAATTCTTTCTGCTTTTGAAATTTTGATCGCTTTAGATCATTTGTTCCAAAAGTTAGCGTTTTTCCACTGCAGAATGAACCAGGACCGGCTAATAAAGTAACTTCATGTCCCAGTTTTGTATATTCTTCTGCAAACATGTAGACCAAACGCTCATGACCACCATATTGTGGCGGAGGTACAGAGATACCCGGATCCATAAGTAGTACTATTCTCATGGGCTTATGGATTTGACAATGTCTACCATTCGTTGGGCACTTTTTTCTAATGTGAGATTCTCAAGGATGAACTGCCTTGGCGAAAATACACGCTGGCTAACTTTCGCCCAAAACTTTGAGAGCTTAGAACTAAATTCGTCAAAATTGCGAAAACGCATTCCGCATCTATCATCAAAGTATGGGATGGAAGAGGCTTCCACCTCATTTTCTCCCCACTTAAATCGGTTCGGATCGAGCCACTGGCCCTGGTCCCATGCTAAAACAGGCACATCGGTTGCTAAACACTCCTGATAGGCTAATCCCTGGCTTTCATGCTCGCATAAGAAAATCATGGCTTTACTATTTCTCAGTAGCTCTAAATACTCTTTTGCTTGATAACTGCCATAGTTTATGGTTTTATATGTCATTCCTTTTGATTCGATATAACTCTCAACCTGTTTTAATAAGTTACTGCCCGTTGATTGGTCTTTCCACATTACCTTATTATAGATCAGTATATCATTTTCTTTCTCCTTCTTTACAGGAGACCATTTTATCACATCTATTCCTGCTGGCCAGAGGGCGCAACTTTCTCCATAAAATTTCTTATATATATTTAAAGTCCAGGCAGAATGCTGTAAGTAAACCTTCACAGGATATTCTAAGAATAATCCAGGCCACTCGGCCGGATGTGTCATTAAGCCGATGCCTGCTATGATAGGATTGGGTTGATTATATCCTTTTAAACACTCTTTTCCAATTCCCAGAACTATTACAACATCATCGGGCGTCAACTGCCCGAAAGGCAGGTT
>JANWIB010000085.1 GCA_025450155.1 Sphingobacteriaceae bacterium | reverse complement strand
TTTCGGCTCTGATAACCTACCCAAAAAGAGAAATGTAAATTCATCAGGCGTAACATTTTCTAAATTAAACCTGAATGTATCTATACCATTAGGGATGGTTATTGCATTTTCTTTATGATACCATTGCCTTGAATCGGGAGAGAAAATAATGTCGGTACTTCGAAAAGCCTTCGTTAGAAATAGTAATATTCTACGGTAATATTGTTTTACATAATTGGTGTGTAATGTAAATACAATTTGGAGATTTGGTCTAAATAATTTGGCCAAGCAAGCAACCATACAAGCATGAAACATGTGTGCATGAATTACGCATGAATCATACTTCTTAATTATTTGTAGAAAATGTTTGAATTTTGAAAAAAAGCCTTTTGCTCCCGTAATGTTTAGTGAAACATATTCTATACCTTCTGCTTGATACTTATAAGCTATTGTATCTATTGAAGTAAGGCTTACAACTAACGTATTAACCTTTTGAGATTTATTGATATTTTTAGAGAGTTCCAGTAAAAAGGTTTCGGCTCCTCCTCCTCCTAAACCCACTAACAGGTGTATAATTGTCATATTAAAAAACTTATTTGTTAAACCTTTAAGATTCAATTTCCTGAACAGCGGGTACTTTATAATATGCTTTATACCAGGCCATAAAATGTTTAATACCCTCTTTTATTGATGTAGAAGGCTTATAATTGATGGTTTTTTGCAGCTCATCTACGTCTGCCCAGGTTGCAACCACATCTCCATCCTGCATAGGCAGAAAATCTTTCCGGGCTATTATGCCGGTATTCTTTTCGATTTCAGCAATAAAATCCATTAGACTAACTGGTGCACCTTGACCTATATTAAATACCCGGTAAGGCATATCCGGGTTGGGCGAATTGTCTATGAGTCTGACTATGCCCTCAACGATATCATCAACATAAGTAAAATCACGTTGCATATTGCCATGGTTAAATATTTCTATGGGGTTACCCTCTAAAATAGCTTTAGTGAAAATAAATAAAGCCATATCGGGTCTACCCCAAGGACCATAAACCGTAAAAAACCGCAACCCTGTTGTTGGAAGTTGGAACAGGTGGCTATAAGCGTGAGCCATTAGTTCGTTACTTTTTTTGGATGCGGCATAGAGGGAAACCGGACGATCTACATTGTCATGTACAGAAAACGGCATTTTCTGGTTTAAGCCATACACACTGGATGAACTGGCGTAAACTAAATGTTTGATAGCATGATGCCGGCTACATTCTAAAATATTAAAAAAGCCTTGAATATTGGCGTCTATATAGGCTTGAGGATTAGTTAAACTATACCTCACTCCTGCTTGTGCGGCTAAATTGCAAACTGCATCAAAGGACTCCTGTTTAAACAGCTTATTTAAATGATCGCAATCCGTTAAATCTAATTGATAAAAAACATAGTTATCATACCGGGCACTTTTAACGGGTTTTCCATATTGAATTTGATTTTTAAAAATGCCGGTTTGCGCTAAACGTGTATACTTCAGGTTCACATCGTAATAGTCGTTTATATTGTCTACACCTACTACCTCATCTCCACGTTCCAGTAATCGTTTTGCTAAGTGAAAGCCAATAAAGCCGGCCGTTCCGGTTATCAAAATTTTCATAATAGGTTGTTTTAGGTAAATAATAGTTAAGAATTCCTAATGCTTAGGATATATAGAAATTATTTTAAACGTGAGTATCGCTTACGCGATTAACTTTTGATATTGGTTAACAATGGTAGAAATAGAAAATCTTTGGATAATATCTTCTTTAATGGCATTGTAATTCCAGCTTTTATGGGTAGCCTTTATAATGGCAAGCTTAAATCCTTCCAAATCGCCTTGCTCTACAATATATCCATTGAAGTCATTTTTTATCATGGCAGTTATTCCACCTACTTTAAATGCTACAACTGGTGTGCCTACGGATAAAGATTCGATAACGGCATTAGGGAAACCTTCAAAATAAGAGGGTAAAACAAATAAATCATGCTGTGCGACCAAATCCGTTACTCCTGAAACTAATCCAGATAGCGTAACCCGATCTTCTAAAGCCATTGATTTTATTTTCTCAGTAATTGTTGTTCTTAATACCCCATCACCGGCAATTGTTAAAGAGTAATTTTCAGGAAGATATTTAAACAGGTCTAATAATCTTTCATGACCTTTTTGCTTGGCCAATCGCCCTACAATAATCAATTGTTTTTGGGTTTTATTTATACCAGGTTTCCTTATCACTTCAGCCGGAAGCACCGGGTTGGGAATAACAATCATCTTTCTGGGGCTTAACTTGTATTTTTCCAACAAGGATGTTTTTATCTCTTCAGATTGGCATATAATACTATCAAAACGACGATAAAAGATAGTCATAAAAGAACCTATCAACTTTGATTTTATACTTTCAAAGACAGCGTCTGCCACATTCGCAGGTCGAGCTATTAGCTTCGATGTGTGAATAAAGAAAGAGGTAAAACCCACAAGCGCATTAATTTGTCCGCCGGTAGTATAGATGGCATCAGGCCGTTCGGCCCTTAACAATCTAAAAAGCTTAAAAAAAGATAAAGAAGCCCTTTGAGTGTTTAAGTTGATTATGTTAATGGTGTTTAACGGTGAAGAAAAAAACATTTTCTTACCATTTAATAATATAATGCTTATTTGATACAGGTCTTTATCAAAATGTTGAGAAAGTAGCCAAAAAACTTTTTCGGCCCCCCCTGCATTTAAGGAACTGATAATAAAGAATATTTTCTTTTTCACAAATAAGATAAAAATTAAACTAATAAGAAATATCCTGCATTTCTATTACTTTATTAACTCTTGTAGATATCGTATCTGTCTTATCCAGTCGGTCAAGATGTAATATGGAAAAATATAAAAATATTGCCGGCCCGCTAGCACCTATTAGCCATTCATTATGAAACAAGGCATTTAACGACACGGAAAGAAAAGCAAAACATAAGCCAATTAGCAATGTTTTCTCAGGATCTTTTATCTGTAAAATGGCATTTTTAAATATTCTTATTATCCTTTTATAAATGGAGAGCAAGATGATTAATCCTAAAAAAGGGCCCAAATAAGTAAGAAACATTAAATAAGCATTATGAGAAGTCAATCCGTTTTGATAAACAAGACTTCTGCGTGTTACTTGACTCCAAGTCTTACCATAAAAAATTAAACCAAAAGGATATTTAGCATAAATTTTTAGGTTTTCTGAAACCAGGTTGCCTCTTTCCTGGCCTTTTTCTGCATTACGTTCAGTCTTAGCAAATATATTATCGTATTTAGCCGATTTAGTCGAAGTTAAATCCCGATAACTTATAAAGGTTGTCAAAATAACCGTTATAATAGCCCCAATACCCAACACAAAAACGAATCTTGATTTATAATAAAAAATAAAAAAGAGCAATGACGATAATAAGAAGCCGACAATAACGGAACGTTGCATTCCAAAATATATAAGAGCTAAACATATTGAAAATACAACTATTTTAAAAAAGACATTCCACCTTAATTTTAAAGAGTAGATAAAAACAAAACTTGTAAATGCTGCCAATTGGTATCCAAAAATAAAGATGGCAGATGCAATGCCAGACGGACTTTGAGCGATAGGGCTACCTATTAGTTTTGATCTTAACAAATCAATTTGGGCGGGGTACATATGATTTAACATCATTATTATTGCCGATAGGAAGAGAAATGTTATAAATAACAATATGGAACTATTAAATCTAATTCGATTAGTTCCTATAAAGAAGTTAAAATATAAGCCGCAAGAGATAACTATAAACAGGTTTACGGCAAAAGACTTTATATCTTCCTGCCCTATCAGGTAATAGATAAAACATGCCGCAAAAAACCACAAAAACTCTTTTCCATATAAGAACCTGTTGGCTTTTATATTTCCAAAAAACAATATCAGTGGATAACAGAATAATAAGGGTGAAGGAATCCTGATATTTTGATTTAGAAATAAATCAAATGTTAATGTATAGAGATACAAAAGCATCAGTATCCATATAATAAATTGCTTAAACATACTCAGGTATTAATTCCTCCCATTTAGAGATAACGGTGTTTGTTGAATTAGTAATTCCTACATTTATAGCATTAGCCGCTAATTTTTCTTTAAGTGCCGGGTCTGCTAAAACAACATCAATTGCTTGAGCAAGAAGCATGATATCATTATTAGGAACTAACAGCCCATTTTCTCCCTGTTCTATAATTTCACGAGGGCCAAAGTCACAATCTAAAGCAATACTGGCACAACCGGCACTCATAGCTTCTATTAAAACGTTCGGATAACCTTCATTCCTTGAGGTCAACACAAAAATTTCGCATTGTTTATAATAATCCTGTACATTATCTTTTGCTCCAACAAGAAAAACTCGTTCTGTTAGACTTAAATCATTAATTTGTTGAATCAAACTTTCTTTTTCAGGGCCATCACCCAGTATAAGTAAGTCAATATTTTTAGCTTTAATTTTACTAAAAGCATCAATAAGCCTGTCAAAACCCTTTACATGGTGTAACCTGCCCATTGATAAAATAAACTTACGTGGATGTACCCGCTCTCTTGAAAAATTATTGAACGGAGTAACGGGGTTATGAATAATGACGTAATTATGCAGGCCGTTAAATTTCTTATTCTTCTTTAGATTGAGCATGATCCCCTCTGATGGAACTACCACTGCTTTTGATCGTTTATACAACTGAAAAATCAGTTTTTTTAATAAAGGGTGATACTTATGGATGGTACGCTCTGGTGTTGTTCGCTCAGACACTATATATGGAATGCGAAAAATACTACAGGCGATTCCGGTCCATAAGTTAGCAGTAGTTGTAAATGAAATTAAATAGTTAGGTGAAGAACGATTTATTAAGGAAATTAGTTTTGTAAAAGTTACAATAGCTAGGTAAATCCTGCTTAATATATTTTTATTCCTTTTACTTTTATTTAAATAAACTATTTCAACATCAGTTGCAATAGCATAGCCTAATTCGCTATAATTAAGCATAACCAGCGAAACATTATATCCCTTTTTAGAGAGATTGTTCACCAAAATAGAAACAACACGTTCGGCCCCTCCTTTACTTAAGGAGGGGGTCAGTATAAAAACTTTAGGTTTCATTATTTAAGCTTTGTTGTAATTAGTCGTAGTACTTGTTGTTGTTCCTGCAGTTTTGTAAGGAACCCCAATGCTATATATACCAATAATCCTGTGGTTCCACCTACTACTAAGGATACGTATGGATTAAAAATGTAGTGCGTTACAGAGTAAACGATAAGTCCCATTAATATTCCGTTAAACACTATAAGTAGTAATGAGGGATAATCAGACATTTTGATGCTGGTGAAATATTGGTTTAAGGCAAAAGAAATTATAGCGTTAATTACCATACCGATAACTAAGGCTTTTATCCCCAACTGATAAGTAATTAAAATGGTAATGGCAATAATTATTTTCTTTACTACTTCTAATTTAAAAATCAGGTTAGTACGCCCTTCTAGCTTCAATAAACTCCTGTTTATGGTTTCGAGAATGAGAAAAATGCCGGAAAAGCTCAAAATTTTAAGTAAATCGGCAGCAAATAGCCATTTTTTGCCAAGTAGAACCAAAACAATTTCATTGGCAAGGAAATAAAGGCAAATAACAATGGGTATAGAAACAAAAATCAAAAGCTTAACTATTTTCTTATACATATCTTCTAATTGGTGCTTATTATCCTGACATTTGGCCAAAATTGGATAAGTGATTGAATCTACAACAGAAGAGATACTAAGAATAGGTACTTCATTTAATCTTTTGGCCTGATAATAAAACCCCGCATGAACCGGAGAAAATACCTTTCCGATTAGCGGTTGGTAAATATTTTTGAAAATCACATCGATAAAAGAAGACAGGAAAAGACCAAGTCCGAACGCATACATTTCCTGAAAAGATTGCTTAGAAACAATTTTGGTGGGAGTCCAGCCAGAGAATTTCCATAATAAAAGTACCGAAATTAAAGAACCACCCATATTTATAATCAATAACGACCAGACTCCAAAACCAGCAAATGCCGCTATAATTCCAATTATGGTAGCTATAAATGACCCTATTAATGATGACCGGGTGACTAATCTTATTTTGAGATCCCTAACCAATAATGTTTTTTGTACTAATCCAAAAGCATTTATAATAACGTTTAGCCCTAATACCCTTAATATATCGGTCACAATTGGTTCTTTGTAGAAAATTGCGATATAGGGGGCTATTAAAAATAATACAATATATACCGATACGGCAACTGAGATATTAAAGTAGAAAAATGTGTTACAATCGGCTGTGGTTAAATTCTGTTTTCTAACCAAGCCCCCCCCCATTCCGCTGTCTACGAAAAGAGTAGAAATGGCGATAAAAATATAAAGCATGCTAACCAGCCCAAAATCTTTAGGGCTTAATAATCTGGCTAAGATTAGCGTACTGATTAGCAAGATAACTTGGGAACCTGCCCGATCAAAAACGGCCCATTTTGCTGCGTTTATTCCTTGTTTTTTAATATCCATCTAAGAACTTTGCTAATTAAGAGACCGCTTTTCCCATCTATCCCTTTAATTAATTTGTTATTTAAGTATTTGATTTTCAATAATTTATATATATTTTTTTATTTTTTCAGAACCTTATCCTTTCAACTTCCGTACAGCACCCCGAAGATTAAAAACAAATTTCATGAAAAAACTAAGTTTCAAAGTGGGATTCCTATCCCTCTTAGTAGGGTTAGCTGTGGCTAGCTGTACTAAAGATGCAAACGAAGGGCCAATGGCTACTCCTTCGGAAGTAACAACACAATCAGAAGTAATTGCGCCACCAACAGAGTCAAAAGTGGATACTCCTTCAGCAGTAACAGCAGAACCAGGAGTAACTGGACCTTCAACGGTAATGGCAACAACTACAGCGAACCTCGCTCTGCCAACCGCTCCTATTGGTTACGCTATGGTTAATGGTAAAACCACAGGTGGTGCAGGTGGAACAACTGTTACCGTATCTACACTTTCTGCATTGAAAACTGCTTTAGGATCATCCTCACCGATGATTATCAAATTATCCGGAACAATTAAAAGCACCGGATCCCTTACCGTAAAATCTAATAAATCAATTATTGGATTGAGCGGTGCTGCATTAGACGGCGTTGGCCTTAAAATGAGTGGTGTAAGTAATGTTATTGTACAAAACATCAACATTAAAAATATCGCATCAAGTGATGCCGTTCAAATATATAGTGCACATCATATCTGGATTGACCATTGTACATTTACCAATATTACGTACGATGGTGCAGTTGATATTACTCAAGGATCTGATTTTGTAACGGTTTCATGGTCTAAATTCACAGGGGTTTATAAAACTTCATTGGTAGGCGCTGATGATGCAACTACATCTGATTATGGAAAACTAAATGTAACGTATCACCATAACTGGTTCTATAACTGTTTGCAAAGACAGCCTATGATTCGTTATGGAAGAGCACACGTTTTCAATAACTATTACTCATCTACCGATGGTAAAACCGGGTATGGTATAGGTTCTTGTACAAAAGCAATTGTTCGGTTAGATAATAACTACTTTGATAATATTGCAAGAAAAGTATTATACACATTTGCTCCTACTGCCGGTATATATGGATACTTTAGCGGTATAAAGACTAATATCTTTAACAAATGTGGAAGCAATATTATAAATACTGCCGAATCAACTTGGGTACCTACAGCCTACGAGTACAAATCAGGACTTGAGCCTGCTGCAAATGTTCCTGCCTCAGTAAAAGCAGGTGCCGGTGCACGATAAGTATATTAAATAATGTGGTTTAATTAAATTAATTAAGATAATCTTCACCTCAGCGAAGCCCTGCCATAAGACAGGGCTTCGCTTTTTTATACGTAGCATAGATAACATTAATCTGTTATCCCCTTTACAATAATATCCTCAACTAGTGGTTCCCCTCGTAAGGCCTCATGATTATAATAAACTACTTTTAAATTCATTTCAAAGGGTCCTGGTTTTGCCGCGTTGTATATCACTTTCATTAAAGCTGCTTTACCTGGTTTTATAGGTTTTTTAGTCCATGCGGTAACAGTGCCATAAATAGAGGGCCAAATAGTTCTGATACGCACCTCCTTATTGGTGTTGTTATAAATTTTAAAAATCCGCGAAGCTGGAATATCCTGAGTTATAGTCCCAAAATCGTAGACCAAACTGTTTTCTGCATGATATTCAATTCTCTGAGCGGCAGTTTTGGAGCTATCAGTATCACCGAAGCCTCCATTCAGAAGAAGAACTCCTGATAAGTAAAAAAATTTAATCATAGTAGTAGATTTTAGTAAATTATAAAATACAAGAAATTTTGATGAAGTGCCTTAGTTTAAAAATGTAATAGCCACGACTTGGATCTTCGACTAATCCCCATACGATTAATAAAATGTTTTTATAATCTGGCATCTACCATTTTAGGAGACAAAGCACATTTGATATCGTAAATAATGGTATTCTCCTTACAGAATTTATCGAAATTCAGGCTTTTAAATTCATTATGAGCCACTGCAAGTATTATCGCATCGTATTTTCTACCTTTCGCTTCGCCATTCTGGCATAATACCCCATATTCATGTGCTACTTCTTTTGTATTTGCCCAAGGGTCGTGAATACATACATTGGCTTTATATTCTTCTAAACGATGAATAATGTCAATTACTTTGGTATTACGTACATCTGGGCAGTTTTCTTTAAATGTGAAACCTAATACTAAAACATCACTACCTACTATCTGAATCCCTTTATGAAGCATCAGTTTTACCACTTCGTCCGCAATATAAGTGCCCATTCCATCATTCAGTCTACGTCCTGCTAAAATAATTTCCGGATGATAACCAACCTCTTGCGCTTTTTGTGCCAGATAATAAGGGTCAACACCGATACAGTGGCCACCTACCAATCCTGGTTGAAAGTTCAGGAAATTCCATTTGGTTGAAGCGGCTTCTAAAACATCGTGTGTATCTATACCCAAACGATTGAATATTTTAGCTAGCTCGTTGACAAAAGCAATGTTGATATCGCGTTGTGCATTTTCAATAACTTTTGCTGCTTCGGCAACTTTAATGGATGTTGCCTTATGAGTGCCGGCAGTAATAACTGAATTGTAAAGCTGATCAACCATTTCGGCAGCTTCGGGTGTGGAACCAGAAGTGACTTTTTTGATTTTTGCTACCGTATGCTCTTTATCGCCCGGGTTAATCCGTTCTGGCGAATAACCTGCAAAAAAATCAACATTAAATTTCAAACCCGAAATCTTTTCAAGAACTGGTACACATTCTTCTTCTGTAACACCAGGATATACGGTAGATTCGTACACTACCACATCTCCTCTTTTTAATACTTTTCCTACTGTTACACTAGCTTTATATAAA
>JANWIB010000084.1 GCA_025450155.1 Sphingobacteriaceae bacterium | reverse complement strand
TCTACTTCAAAATTGTGTGGAGTACTGAGACGCAACAGATCCTGTAATCCACCCTCACGGTTTTTGCCGAAGCGATGATCGTAGCCAATTACAATTCTTCTAATCCCAATTTTTTCAACAAGAATATTTCGAATGTATTCATCCGGAGATAAATTAGAGAAATCGCGAGTGAATGGTGTTATAATCAGGTGGTCAACACCGAGCTTTTCTAATAATTCAGCTTTTTCGTCAATCGTGGTAATCAGTTTTAAATTAATATCCTCCGGATGTAAAATCATTCGTGGATGAGGAAAAAACGTAAGTATGACGCTCTCGCCCTTTATCTGCTGTGCCAGCTCTACCAGGCGAAAGATAATTTTCTTATGCCCAATATGGACGCCATCAAACGTGCCAATGGTGACTACAGCGTTTTCTTTTTTAATAAATTCATCCAGGCTGTTATAGATTTTCATTCCGGGTGCTATTTATTTCTTTTTCTTCTTTCAGCTTGCGGATATGCGTCACCAATTCCATCACCTCATAAGCATCTTCCACCTGCAGGTTCCCGCTACGCGTTCGGCGCAGACGTGAAAGATAAGCGCCATTATTTAAGGCCCGGCCAAAGTCATAAACTAGCGACCGGATATAAGTGCCTTTACTGCAAACTACCCGGAAATCAACTTCGGGTAGTTCAATTCGTGTAATATCAAATCCAGTAATCGTTACTTTACGGGATTTGAGTTCAACCGTTTCGCCCCGCCGGGCTTTTTCATACAAACGCTCTCCATCAACTTTAACTGCTGAATGCGGTGGAGGATATTGATCTAACTCGCCAATAAATTTGTTGCAAATATGCTTTATGTCTTTTTCGGTTGATTCATCAATTGGAAAGGTTTGAGCTATTTCAGTTTCCAGATCATATGATGGCGTAGTAGCGCCAAGTATCATAGTCCCGATATATTCTTTTTCTTGTGCCTGATATTCGTCTATTTTTTTAGTGAGTTTTCCTGTGCAAATAATCAACAGGCCGGTAGCCAGCGGATCGAGCGTTCCCGCATGGCCCACTTTTAATTTTAAAGGTTTTAATGCATTGCGAATTTTGCTCACTACATCGAAACTGGTCCAATGGTAAGGCTTATTGATGAGCAAAAGCTCGCCTTCAATAAAATTAAATTCCGGAAAATGTTTCACTAGACAATCTTCAGTTCGTAACCTAAGAAATAAAGTACCAGAATGGCTGCACCCACAATAATGCGGTAATAGCCAAAAATTTTGAAGCCATGTTCGGTTACGTATTTTACAAACGATCGGATAGCTAATACGGCAACAATGAATGCGACGATATTGCCAATTAATAAAATGTTCAGGTCTTCGGGCTTAAAGGCAGTTTTTTGATAATACTTAAACATTTTATAGACCGTTGCAGCAAACATGGTGGGTACAGCCAGAAAAAATGAAAACTCTGCGGCGGCTTTTTTAGTGAGTTTCTGCGATAAGCCTCCGATAATGGTAGCGGCCGATCTGGAAACACCTGGAATCATGGCAATTACCTGAAAAAAGCCAATATTTAAAGCCTCTTTATAGTTGACATCTAAATCTATTTCACCTTTTTTAAACCACTTATCAACAAAAATAAGCACAACTCCACCTAAAACCAGCGTAATGGCAACCACTATCACATTTTCTAAGAGCATGTCTATATATTTTTCTAGCAAAAAACCAACAATTGCCGCGGGTATGAAAGCGACAAAAAGCTTAAAGTAAAAATCAATGGATTTAAAGAAGCGACGATGGTATAGGAAAATAACAGAAAGAATAGCGCCAAACTGAATGGCGATAGTAAACATCTTCACAAAGGGATCAGAAGCAATATCCATTATGGAAGAACCGATAATCATGTGGCCGGTAGAAGAAACAGGTAAAAACTCAGTCAGACCCTCAATAATGGCCAGAACAATCGCCTCAAAAATACTCATTCGTTGCTGTTGCCTGGTTTTTTAAGAATAGCAAAAAAACCAATCGCGAATCCAATCAATACAACCGTTGGTGCCAGCACAATTTTTCGGAAATCATAAATGTCAGTTTCACCGATCATTAAAATAAAACCTAACACGACAACTACAATGCTGGTTATCATCAACCGGTAATTATTTTTTCCAAATACAAACTGAGCAGATTTACTTTCAGTAATTGTTGATTTCTTTTGTGCCATTATTTATAAAGTTTGTACATTTTTAAACGTAAATATTTGCTTACTGCAAAGTAAGTGCTTAATCCCGAAATGAATATTCCGACACCAATAACAGCGGTAAATACCAGGCCAAATTCAAACCAGTTGCGTAGAATAATCAATTCCGGAACCTGCTGTTGTGCAAAATATAACGTTAACAATAAAAGTATAATCGCAATTAACCCGGCAATTAACCCATGCAATATACCGTATCCCAAGAATGGTTTACGGATGAAATTTTTAGTTGCACCCACAAGCTGCATACTTTTAATTAAAAAGCGTTGAGAATAGATAGCCAAACGTATCGTGTTGTTGATAAGCGCAACAGCAATAATAAGTAGAACCACGGCAAAGGCCAATATAACCAGGCCAATAACCCGGATGTTTTGGTTTACCATATCAATCAGAGATTTTTGATAAATTACTTCTTTAACCAAGGGGTTTCTGGTAAGTTGTTGACTCAACCTGGTAATACTTGCATTGTTGGCATGCTCCGCTTTCATGTACACGTCAATAGATGACAGTAGTGGATTATAGCCTAAAAATTCTACAAAGTCTTCGCCTAAATCTTTAGTCAGATTACGGGCAGCAAGTTCTTTGCTTACATATTGGGTTTTTAAAATGTAAGGATTAGCATCAATTTGTTTTTGCAGGGCAAGTACATCAACTTCTTTAGCGCCTTCGTTAACGATGATATTCAGAACGATGTTTTCTTTCACATAGTTAGAAAGGTTTTTGGCATGAACCAATATTAAACCTAACAAGCCCAGCATCAGTAATACCAGTGCAATGCTAATTACTGTACTTATGTAAACTGTTTTTGTCTTTTTAGAGGCAGCACTTTCTTCAAATTCTTCCATTACTGTATCAATTGAATAGGCGAAAATAAGGATTTCAGCATATAAACGTAAAAAAGTATTAATTTAATATTGTTAATTCGTGGTGTTTTTTAAATTAAACGTTATGAAAATTTGTAAAACAATCCTTATTAGTGTTCTATTATTGCCGGCAATTGTTTTTGGGCAAATTCCAAAACAAGAATTAATTGGTATTTGGCAAAACGCTCCTTCTATGGCTGCCGGTTGGTCTGATAATTACCAATTTTTTCAAAATGGAAAGTTTGTGTTTCATTATAATCAGATGGATTGTGCCAAGCGGGTGATCTCTTATTCGGGTACGTGGACGGTAATAGGTAAGCAACTAAAGTTGACTGTACTGCAAAAAGAAGTGATTGAAGGTGGCAAACTAGTAGAAGCTACCGGTTCGTGTGCAAGCAAATTGGAGTTGGTTGATGGAGAGTATAAAACCCTGAAACTTAATAAACCACAGTTGCAGGTATTAAATTTATCAGGGTTTCAAAGGGATAGCAAAAACCTCGACAGACATTTGATTAAAATCAATGATAAAAAATTCTGGAAGTTTAGAGATAACCCGAATGAATATGAATAAGAAGCTTGGGTTTATCACTTAATACCTTAATACAATAACCTTCTCCGTATTCTCCCTTAAAATTTTACTTTTGTAACCCCTGTTAGAGGGGTTTTTGTTTTATTATTAATTACGCTATCAACTTAGATGGATTACCAGTTTGATAAAATTGAGAAAGAATGGCAGCAGTTTTGGGCTGAACACGGAACTTACAAAGTAGAAAATCATTCAAAGAAACCAAAATACTATGTGCTGGACATGTTCCCTTATCCGTCGGGAGCCGGGTTACATGTCGGGCATCCGCTCGGTTATATTGCCTCCGATATTTTCGCCCGTTACAAACGTTTAAAGGGCTTTAATGTATTGCACCCGATGGGATACGATTCTTTTGGTTTACCTGCTGAACAATATGCTATTCAAACAGGTCAACATCCTGCAATTACTACCGAAACCAATATCAAACGCTATCGCGAACAATTGGATAACATGGGCTTTTCGTTTGATTGGAGCCGTGAAGTGCGTACCAGCGATCCTGCTTATTATAAGTGGACACAATGGATATTCATGCAGCTGTTCAATTCTTGGTATAACCTCGAAACTGATAAAGCAGAACCCATTCAAACATTGGTTGCAAAATTTCAATCAGAGGGTAGCGAAGGCGTAAAAGCCGTTTCGGATGAAGATAGGTTGATTTTCTCCTCCGACGAGTGGAAAAAAATGACTGAAAACGAGCAACAGCAGGAATTGTTAAAATATCGCTTAACTTATTTAAAAGAAAGTACGGTAAACTGGTGTCCTGCTTTAGGGACTGTGCTGGCAAATGATGAAGTCAAAGACGGTGTTTCCGAACGTGGCGGGCATCCGGTAGAACAGAAAAAAATGATGCAATGGAGTATGCGGATTACGGCTTATGCCGACCGTTTGCTCAAAGGTTTGGATAAAATTGACTGGCCCGAACCCCTAAAAGAAATGCAACGCAACTGGATTGGGAAAAGTGTAGGAGCAAGTGTGAAGTTTAGCCTCACCCCTAACCCCTCTCCAGGGGAGAGGGGAAGTCCAGGCTATCAAACAGCTGATCCTGCTTTATGGGCAATTTTGAAAGAAAATGCCAGAGATAATCGAAAAACTGCTACAGAAGCAGAAGATATTTTATGGCAATTGCTTAGAAACAACCAGACAGGACATAAAATAAGAAGGCAACACGCTATAGCTAGTTATATTGCTGATTTTGTGTGTTTGAAAAAAGGATTGATCGTCGAAGCTGATGGCGGATACCACCAGGCAATAGCGGAACAAGATGCACTTAGAACCCAAGCCCTTAATGATTTGGGATTTGAGGTGATTCGTTTTTCTAATCAAGAAATTCTTGCAAACCCGGAAGGAGTGACAACAGGGATAAAACAAGAGCTTGTGAGTATGGTGGATATAGTCCTCTCCTTGGGAGAGGATTTCGGTGAGGCGATAGAAGT
>JANWIB010000083.1 GCA_025450155.1 Sphingobacteriaceae bacterium | reverse complement strand
GTACCCTGGTTGTTTTATCCTATTTTTATGCCTTTGGCAAAACATCCGTTAGTTAAAAATTTAGACGGCATCCGGAGCGAGTTTGCCAATACAGTGGATACCATCGCTGTAAAAGGAGTTAATAAAACGGTAATTCTCAGTTCATCACCTTTTAGTCAGGTTTTAAATGCTCCAGCTATGATATCCTTAGAAATGGTTGCACAGGAACCTGATCCAAAAGCATTTCAAAGCCAGCCAAAAACTGTAGGAGTGTTGTTGGAAGGTGGTTTCCCCTCCGATTTTAAAAATCGTCCCATTCCTGAAGGGATAACAGCGCAAATTAAACTTCCCGAAAAGAGTTCGCCAACCAAGATGATTGTAGTTGGAGATGGTGATATATTAAAAAATCAGGTAAGCAGCACAGACGGCTCTCCTTTTCCTTTAGGATACGATAGATATACGCAGCAGCAATATGGAAATAAGAATTTTTTGCTCAATGTTGCTGATTATCTTACAGACGATTCGGGAATTATAGCCCTCAGAAATAAAGAAATTAAATTGCGCTTGCTTGATCGTGCCCGCATAAAGGATGAGAAATTGTTTTGGCAGATTCTAAATTTAGCTTCGCCTTTAGTTTTGTTAATCCTTTTCGGAATTTTTCAGCATTACTACCGTAAGCGGAAATATGCGTATTAAATTAAAATGTATATTTTTGGTGGCTAAGTTTAATGTAACACTTGGATGTTCCAGAATTCGAAACTGTAGCAAATTTTAGATAGATTTAAATTCTTCAGAAAATATGAGATTTATTGTTTCCACTTCAACATTGTTAAAGCAGCTACAGGCAGTTAACGGCGCTTCAAGTAGTAGTACGGTTTTACCTATTTTAGAAAATTTCCTTTTTGAAATTAAAGGAGGGAATCTAACCATTTCTGCTACCGATTTGCAAACCAGCATGACTACTTCGCTGCAAGTTGAATCAAAAGAGGAAGGTAAAATAGCTGTTCCATCAAAAATTTTGTTGGAAACCCTAAAAACGTTGCCTGACCAACCTATTGCTTTTACAATTGATGATAATACCTATGCGATTGAAATAAGTGCTGGTGATGGTAAATATAAATTAAGCGGGGAGAATGGAGATGACTTCCCCAAAATACCTACCGTAGAAAATGCCTCCTCGGTAAATCTTTCTGCCTCGGTCCTTGCAGAAGCAATTAATAAAACCATTTTTGCAGTAAGTAATGATGAGCTTCGCCCGGCGATGACGGGGGTATACTTTCAGTTAAGTCCTGAGCATATTACATTTGTTGCTACCGATGCGCATAAATTAGTTCGATACAGAAGGATGGATGCCAAGGCCGAAGGCGCAAGCTCTTTTATTCTCCCTAAAAAGGCCTTAACACTGCTTAAATCTTCTCTGCCAAGCGAAGATGTAAACGTTTCTGTAGAATATAATAGCACCAGCGCTTTCTTTAAATTTGGGAATATCAATTTAATCTGCCGCCTGATAGATGAGCGTTACCCGGACTATGAAGCGGTTATACCTCAAAATAATCCGAATAAGTTAACTTTAGATCGTACCGCCTTCCTGAATTCTTTACGCCGTGTAGTTATTTTTGCAAACAAAACCACACATCAGGTTCGGTTAAAAATTAATGGAAGCGAGCTGAATATTTCTTCCGAAGATATTGATTTTTCTAATGAAGCTTACGAACGATTAAGCTGTCAATATGAAGGCGAGGATATGGAAATAGGGTTTAATGCAAAATTTTTGATAGAAATGTTAAGTAATTTACAAGGAGAAGAAGTAACACTGGAAATGAGCACTCCAAACCGTGCCGGTTTATTAATCCCTCAAACGAACGATGAAAATGAAAATGTGCTTATGTTGGTAATGCCCGTAATGCTTAATACATATGCTTAAACCAGCCAAGGCTGTTATTAATTATATCTTATTTGTAGCATTTGTAAAAGATTAAACGTAAAGATAAATGCAAACAAAGGAGTAAAGGTTTTATGAAAGTTAATTTGTTAATAAAAATGAAAATAATATGGGCTGGCACTATGTTATTTTTTGGTGTGTTGGTGCTTTCATCTTGCTTAAAAGCTAAGGAGGATTATATAAAGCCAGTATCCGCAGTAGCTGTAATCAATGGCTATTCGGGTAATCCATCGCTTGATTTTTACCTGGATAATCAAAAAGTAAATACACAGCCATTTCTTTACCAGCAAAGTACAGAATATATACAGATTTTCTCAGGTATCAGAAAATTTACGGTTACTAATAGCGGAACAACAAAAATACTGATTGACGGTGCTATTGAAGTTCCGGATGGTAGATACTACTCTATTTTTTTAGCGAAAAAAAATGCGGCAAGTGTAGATTCCATAGTAGCAACAGTTGTAGAAGATGATCTTTCATCACCATCTAATGGAAAGGCCAAAATACGCTTTGCTAACCTTACCCCCGATGGTAATAGCGTTGATTTGTATGTTAGAGGAGCTGGGGCTACCGGGGCGGAAGTTTTGTTTGAGAGGCAAGTTTTTAAGAGTGTGTCAAACTTTAAAGAAGTTGGAGCCGGTACCAAATTATTTGAAATAAGGGAAAGTGGTACTCCTAATTCTTCGCTAAAATTAGAGGTTACTTTAAATTTGGTAGCTGGAAAAATTTATACTTTGTCAACCAATGGACTTTGGCATAGTGAGGATGACGAAATGAATACATATGGAACCCAATTGACAATCCATAGATAACTAGTTAAAAACATTCTAGTAAAGATCACGGTAATTTTATCGTGATCTTTTATTTTTACCTCCTTAAAATTTAAAAACTTTGGAAATAATTTATTCGCTCGTAGATTTTATTTTACATATCGATAAACATCTTGTTGAAATTGTTAATGAGTACAAAACCTGGACCTATTTAATCCTTTTTTTGATAATTTTTGCAGAAACCGGTTTTGTAATTACGCCTTTTTTGCCGGGTGATTCATTGCTTTTTGCAGCAGGGGCAATTATTGCAAAGCCCGAGAGTGGACTAGATATTCTTTTGATGACAGGACTGCTGATTATTGCCGCCATAATTGGTGATATGGTTAATTATCATATTGGTCATTATATTGGCCCTAAAGCATTTAGTGGAAAATACAAATTTCTTAAAAAGAAATATCTAGAAAAAACAGAGGCATTTTATTTAAAGCACGGTGGTAAAACCATTATTTACGCCCGTTTTATCCCAATTATTCGGACTTTTGCCCCTTTTGTAGCCGGAGTAGGAACAATGCGTTATGCCCGTTTTGCTTCTTATAATATTATAGGAGGAATTATATGGGTGTCCGCTTTTCTATTTGCAGGATATATTTTTGGGGGAAGGCCGATTATTAAAGATAATTTTACCTACGTAATCTTTGCCATTATCATCCTTTCTATCCTTCCACCTATAATAGAAGTTATTAGAGAGAAAAAAAGGCAAAAAGTTGATAGCGAAAAGGAATAGTGGTTTTATTCCTCTCTTCCAATAATCTTTCCTTCTTGGTAGCGCTTTTCTTCCTTTTCTGCTTGTTGTAGCTCTTCAGTCGGTGTTTCTTTTCTTTTAACCTTTGTAAGATCAGGTTGTCCGGCATCAACCCAGGCCGAATACCAGAAACTACCAATGTAATGGATAGATGACCGCATTTGCCGTTCTACCATGCCTCTCATGGCATCATGATAAGATCCAGCATATGCTTCGGAATATTGTTTAATTATTTTCCCATTCCGGTTCGAAAAGGCAAATTTTCTGTCAGAAGGAAACGATTTGCTTAAACGGGACTCAATTTTTAAAACGGAATCTTTATAGCTGGATGTATTTCTTATAATTTTCCAAGCTTCCTTAAGCGGATTTTCTATATAGATTGCTTTGCCTACAAAATAATCGTAGTCATGAGAAAATAATTCTGGAAGTCGGCTCTCCCAAAATCCATGGATACCGGTTTGACCCGTTAATTGGCCGTTATAATTTTCGGTGGTGTGTAAAGGAACATGAGCATCGCCAAGATAATGTCCCAGATCGGCCGAGATTTTTAAAATTTTAGCCGAATCTTGCTCTTGGAAAGCCTTAACAAGCAGGTAATAAGTTCGTTCGATATGCCAGGGTAAAATACCATAAGCTCTTAAGGTATCAGCAGAATATCTGGCTTCGGCATCTTTCCATTTTTGGGGAATGCTGTCGAAAGGAGCTATGCCATAATGGTCAGCATCAAGGTAATGACGGGCGGCTTCCGCAGAATCCGTATAACGCCGTTTATCCGGATCCACGGCATGTTCCGTAATATAATTGATGTTGTTTTTATAAAATTTAATCATCCCTGTTGGAAGGGTGAAAACCGCCAGCCGATTAATTTTTTGATGCGCAAAAAAGCCCCAGGATGAAAAAAACAAAAGTACGATAATTAAATAAAGAGTGATCGAAATGTATTTAATCATAAACATAAATGTAGTTAATTTACATGTTGTTAAATTAAAAGGACAATGAGAAAAGAATGTGCCGTTATTTTGCTTAGTGTATTGTTTTT
Source organism: Sphingobacteriaceae bacterium (assembly GCA_025450155.1). Taxonomy (GTDB): domain Bacteria; phylum Bacteroidota; class Bacteroidia; order Sphingobacteriales; family Sphingobacteriaceae; genus JANWIB01. The sequence goes on along the minus strand of JANWIB010000083.1, from coordinate 4,466 downwards.
GGGTTGCAATTTAGAAGGACGCGAGTCTTTTTGTAATTCTTTAGAGGGTGATTCAACCTTATTGACAATGACCGGATATGTTGTTTTAAATTCCAAAGGGCAAATATTGCTAACCAGGGGAGGCGAAGATTGGAATACCAGGCAGATAGAGCTTATACCTTGTGAAGAAGATGATAAGCAATCATTAAAGAAATGGATTTTCGGTTGCTATGATTCTGGTATAACGCAAAGCAGTTATGGTAATATAGATAATCCTCCTCCTCCAATGTGGATGAAAGTGGAAGGAAAATACTGGTCTCGCGATACCTCGCTCAAGTATCCACAATTTAGTATTAATTTCGCTGCCCTGCTTGAGAAAGATAAGGCATTGCAGAGTATCAAGGCAGAAAATATTAAGTTAAAAAATTGATTCAATGCAGTTGGTTTAAAAGACGAGAGAATTATAAAATCTATTTGCGTATTTAATTAAATCAGCATATATTTGCAGTCCTTAAAATAATACGGAAAAAAAGCATACAATGGCAAATCATAAATCAGCGATTAAGAGAATCAGATCAAACGCGGCCAAACGTTTACGTAACCGTTACCAGGCAAAAACAACCCGTAGCGCAATAAAAAAACTACGTGCTACAACTTCTAAATCAGAAGCTACCCCACTTTTAACAAAAGTAGTTTCTATGCTCGATCGCCTTGCTAAAAAGAACGTAATTCACAAAAATAAAGCCTCCAATAATAAATCTAAGCTCACTAAATTCGTAAACGGATTAAAAAAGTAATATAAGTTTCTTATATAGAATAAAAAAGCATTGGAATTCCCAATGCTTTTTTATTTTTATACATTATATAAGCTTTAATTATGGAAGTTTATGAAGATAAAATTACAATAAAAGGTTGGGCTGAGGAAGACCGGCCACGAGAGAAGCTGGTACAACACGGCCGTCGTAACCTGAGTAATGCGGAGTTGATTGCTATTCTAATTGGTTCGGGTAACAGAAACGAAACTGCAGTAGAACTTAGAAAACGCATTCTTTTTTCATTAAATCATGATCTGGATAAGTTAGCAGGCTTATCTGTGCATGAACTTTCAAAATTTAAAGGCATTGGCGAGGCAAAAGCGATTTCCGTTATTGCCGCACTAGAATTAGGGCGTAGAAGGAAAGAAAAAGATAGGGATGAGGTAGTGAAAATTACCAGCAGTAAGGATATTTTTCATTTAATGCGACGCTATTTTTCTGACCTTAATCATGAGGAATTCTGGATTATATTGCTGAATCGAGCCAATAAAATTCTCTCTAAACATTTGATAAGTAAAGGAGGACGGGCTGGTACGATAGCTGACCCCAAGATTATTTATCAACTGGCATTAGAAAATCACGCGACCTCCATTGTTCTTGCACATAATCATCCTTCCGAGAATTTAAAACCCAGTCAGGCTGATATGAGTTTAACTCAGAAAATATGTGCAGCAGGTAATATGTTAGATATTTCTGTTTTGGATCATTTGATTTTTTCAAATTCCGGGTATTTTAGCTTTGCTGATGAAGGAATGATTTAAGGCGTTGCAGGCTATAACTTATAAGCTGTTACTGGTATCTGATACCGTTTCAACTTTAACCTCCAACTTTTCTATCTTTGACCATCCATTTTAATTGCATGAAGATTTCACATAACTGGCTAAAAGAATTTATAGATACGAATAAAACGCCCGAAGAAATTTCTCACATTCTGACGAATATTGGTTTAGAAGTAGAAAGTTTAGAGAAGGTACAAACGATTCCCGGAGGGCTTGAAGGCCTGGTGATTGGTCATGTTAAGGAATGCGTACAACATCCCAATGCAGACCGCCTGCGGATAACGAAGGTTGATATTGGAACAGGAGAAGAGTTGCAAATTGTATGTGGAGCTTCTAACGTGGCCGTAGGTCAGAAAGTGGTTGTTGCAACCGTTGGTACTACCGTTTATCCTCTACAAGGCGAGCCTTTTAAAATCACTAAATCAAAAATCAGGGGCGAATTTTCCGAAGGGATGATTTGTGCCGAAGATGAAATCGGTTTGGGCAAATCACACGAAGGTATTCTGGTTTTAGCTTCTGATGCTGTTGTGGGCACTCCTGTAAAAGCATATTTTAAAATTGAAGATGATTATCTTTTTGAAATCGGTTTAACGCCAAACCGGGCCGATGCGGCTTCGCACTTAGGTGTTGCCCGGGATTTGGCCGCGTACTTAAAAACAACTATTCAATTGCCTCAGGTTTCCGGCTTTCAGGTTGAAAATCGTAACCTTGAAATTCCTGTATCTGTAGAAAATACAGAAGCATGCCCAAGGTATACATCAATTAGTATTAGCGATGTTGAAGTAAAAGATTCTCCAGATTGGTTAAAAAACAAGTTGAATATCATCGGCGTTCGTCCGATAAATAATGTAGTGGATAGTACAAATTATGTACTTCATGAATTGGGACAGCCCTTACATGCCTTTGATGCCGATGCAATAAAAGGAGGGAAAGTGATCGTGAAAAATTGCCCCGAGGGATCGACTTTTGTTACACTGGATGGTGTAGAGCGTAAACTTTCTGCCGAAGATTTAATGATTTGTAATGATGAATCTCCGATGTGTATTGCGGGGGTATTTGGTGGAGTAGAATCAGGAGTAAAAGAGACTACAACGAATATTTTTTTAGAAAGCGCTTATTTTAACTCTGTTTCTGTTCGGAAAACTTCCAAGCGACATGGATTAAAAACCGACGCTTCTTTTCGCTTTGAGCGTGGTACGGATCCTGAAATGACTGTGTTTGCCTTAAAGAGAGCTGCGCTTTTGATTAAAGAAGTTGCCGGAGGCACAATTTCATCCGAGATATCTGATAATTATCCTAACCCGGTAAAGCCATTCGAAGTGGCGATCAATTATCACAATACAAACCGTCTTATCGGTAAAGCTATTCCACCTGCGGAAATTAAAGGTATCATCACCGCACTGGGAATTGCGGTAGTTTCCGAAACTGCTGAGGGATTGAAATTGCTAGTTCCTCCTTACAAAGTGGATGTAACTCGTGAAGTGGATGTAATTGAAGAAATTCTACGCATTTATGGCTATAATAATATTGAAATTCCATCCCAAATAAGGGCTTCTTTAAATTATTCTGCTAAACCTGATAAAGAATCGGTCCAAGATCAGGTGGCGGATATGCTTACCGCGAATGGTTTTTTTGAAATTCTTACCAATTCGTTGACCAAATCGGCCTATGCAAATAATTTGGATGAATCAGTAAAAATTATAAACCCTTTAAGTACTGATCTGGATGTGATGCGTCAGGATTTACTACATACTGGGCTCGAAGTTGTAACCTACAATCAAAACAGAAAAAGTTCCGATCTGAAACTTTACGAGTTGGGAAAAGTGTACCGTGCAGTAGCAGAAGGATACCAGGAAAGCCAACGGTTGGCCTTGTACCTTTCGGGCGCTAAACAAGCCGAGCAATGGAATCATGCAAACCAGGGAGTCAATTTGTATAATCTAAAGGCTGCTGTTGATGCCATTATTAAACGCTTAAATATTACCGATATGGTAGCAGATGATACGGTTAATGCAAACTTAGATTACGGACTAAGTTATCGAAAAGGAGAGAAAGGGTTGGTTACTTTTGGAAGTGTGAGTAAAGCCGTGTTGAGAAAGTTCGATATAGAGAAAGAAGTGTTTTATGCTGATTTTGATTGGGATTTGTTATTGAAAGCCATCCGAAAAAATAAAATTACCTACCGGGAAGTCTCTCGTTTCCCGTCTGTAAGAAGAGACCTTTCGCTATTAATTGATCAATCTGTTTCATTTAGGCAATTGCAGCAAATAGCTCAAAAAACAGAGCGTAATCTTTTAAAAGAAGTAAATGTGTTTGATGTTTATCAGGGTGATAAACTGCCACAGGGTAAAAAATCGTATGCATTAAATTTTATCTTATTAGATGAAGAAAAAACCCTTGCCGATAAGCAGATTGATACCATTATGCAGAAATTAATTGTAAATTTCGAGAAAGAAGCGGGGGCAGAAGTGAGAAAATAGTCCAAATTAGCATAAATGGAAGATAGAAAGCTCATAATACAGGTGCTCATAAAATCCATACTTTCAGTGCTGTTGTGGTTGCTGGTGTTAGTTCCCGTATTAATGACATACGAGGAAACTTGGAAAGAACTAGATCAAGCCTTGGGATCAACAAAAAATAAAATCTTACTGGGTGAAATGGCGTACAGTATTTACAAGTATTATTTGAACTTCCCTCTGGGGTTTTATAATTGGATAAATGATAACTTAATTTATACCACCTTATTTGTCTCCTGGTTAAATTCATTGATTAACCCTATGCTTATCAATAAACTTTTTAAAGTTAAATGGGATACGCTTGATAAAATATACAATATAGTCCTACTTATTCCGGCAATATGCTTTTTAATAATGATACTATTTATAATAAAAGC
>JANWIB010000082.1 GCA_025450155.1 Sphingobacteriaceae bacterium | reverse complement strand
TTATTCAAGTTTTTCAGTCAATCCGATTTTTTGATGGACACTACTTGAACTTGTAACCATGTTGACAAATTCCAAGCGGCGGGCAGTCTATGATTTCTTAGCCAAATCAATAGTTGTATGTACGAAAGACGATGGTAAATAGTAAAATAGAGATTAATCTAAGACATCATGATGTCCTGTTCCCCAGTATGCTACTTTTAAGACCGGATGAAGTAGTTTTAGCCCTTATGGATATGTTTGGGTATCATGGGGTAACAATTATGTTATCTTTGGTATACTATCTATCTACAAAGGTTTTAATCCCCAATTTTCAGCACTTAAACAACTGAAATAAACTAAGCGCGGCTTTTTTCCATATCAAACAACCACTAATCCTTTAAAACTTTTATACAATGAAATTATTTATATCGATATTGACGGTACTCATTCTTTTTTCGTGCTGCCGGAAAAGTGATATTCGTTTAATCAGGGGAAAATTGGTGAAATGCGATGTGGAGGAACAGAGCCCGATTCGGGTAGGCTACCTGGTGGGCAATGGGTTTAAAAAAACCTATTACGTCAATGGTCTCGTTAAAACTGTGCTAACAAAAATGAATGATGCATTTGGAGGGTTTGATTCATTGCGTTATAGTATTACATATACGTACAACAGGGCGAATGTTATTGCGGACAGGTGGTCTTTCGGCCTTGTGGATGATGGGGAAGGAGGATTTATTATAATACCTGACCCGGGGAAACCTCCGGTGCAATATAATTTCGTTGTTGAGTTTGATACGAAAACCTTTAATGCTATAAAATCCGGAACCACCATTTTTAAATATGATAAGTATGGAAAGTTTACAGGTTATGATGACTTTACAGTTGAATATGATAATAATGGAAATATTATTAAGGTGAACACGGCAAATGGAGGAAGCGTGGATTATGAATATGATTATACAAAAAGTGCCAGGCAACAGATATATTATACAACAGGGTTAATGACAAATGAAATGTACAACCTGATGGAAATAATGAACTGGATACCTGTTGAACCCAATAATCTCCGTATATCACATACCTTGTTTGTTGAAACTGATCTTTTTTTCGGTGCATTCTTTTTTCTGAATCATGTTGTTGATAAGAATGGCATATTAGTTTCTTTCAGTGAATCATTTGAACCCAATAAAGTATCTCCTGAAGGGATCCCTCCAATAATAAATACCTGGAACTGCCAGCCTGTTTTTAAAACGAATGCTGTAAAATGAATATCTATCGAATCATCAAATAGGACCGCATCAATCATTCGAAAAAAAATCCTAACCTTTACCCTTATCCCAACACGTATATAGTTGCCGCTGCGATTTTCTTCTGGTAATCCACGAATCGTAAAAAATATGCACACGCGAAACTCACATCATCGTGTACAAAAATCACGTTTCCGCACACTTTATAGATTAATTTTACGGTAATACATGACTTGTCATTCATCGTTAAGAAAGACACAAATAGCTTGGACTCTGATCAATTTCATCAATAAGCAAATACCGGATGGATGCAACCTTAAAATCAAAAATATGAGGAACGATAAACACTTTCTCACCACTATAGTTTTAACCGCATTTATTTTAACTGTTGTAGTTATCTTCTTTTCCATTAATAAAAAGCCCGTTGATAAAGTGGTTGAGCCAATAAGTGTAACTAAGCTGGCTGCAAATGATACTTTCCGGGTTCGTCCGCTAACGAACGTAAAGTATGAGCGTACTGCCCAACGATTAAATCAAGGCGAATATTTGGTTTTAGGCGTACTCGAATGTTTTGTGTGTCATTCTGATCGTGACTGGGACGCTCCCGGGGCGCCACCTATTGTTAAAAAGTACGGCAGCGGCCATTTCTTTTTTGAAGACAGCACCAGTCGCATTACCGCACCTAATATTACACCTGACAACGAAACAGGCGCCGGAAAGTGGACTGATGATATGTTTGCGCGAGCTATTCGCGAAGGCGTAGGACATGACGGCAGGGCGCTTAGCTATCATATGCCTTATGCCGACTTCAAAAATCTTTCCGATGAGGATTTAGCATCTGTAGTTGTCTACATCCGCTCAATACCGCCAGTGCATAACAATTTGCTTCAAACTAAAATACCGGCAGGAGAGCGATCAGGGATTGAAAGATCGCTAACGCCCATTACACAACCAATTTTGGCTCCCGACTTCTCAGATCCAAAAAAGCGGGGCAGGTACCTGGTTGGACTGGCAAGCTGTGCGGTTTGTCATACATCGTGGGCGGAGTACAATCCCGGTTTATTTGCGGGTGGCAATTTGATTGATCATGAACATGGTAAAGCCTTCAGCGCCAATATCACCTCCGATCCGTCGGGAATGGCTTACGGTGTAGAGGGATTTATTTTCGTTATGCGCACCGGTAAAGGGGGTACACTTAGCCACAATATGCCATGGGTGGCATACAAAAATATGACTGATGATGATCTCAAAGCCATTTATAAGTATCTGGGCACCATTCCTCCTTCACAGCATTATATAAGCAGCCAGCTACCTTTCACGCATTGTGCAATATGTGGTTTGGAACATGGTCTTGGTGAGAAAAACAAACGTGCAAGGCCTGGTGGTATAAAACTGGATCCCGATTTATATAATTTGTATGCGGGTACCTATTTGAATGAGGAATTTAATTCGACATATACAATTTTTAGGGAAGGAAACAAACTTTTTGGTCAGGCGTGGGAAAATGCTCCCAAAACAGAATTAATTCCACAATCAGAAGTGCATTTTCTTGCACCTGGTTGGCGTCTTCCAGTCAGTTTTGTAAAAGATAAAATGGGAAACGTAATACAGTTGGTAGAAGACAGCGATGCAGGTTTGGTTTGGAAAAAAATCAAATAACAAATCATTGCTATTACAAAGCTGAACAATGAAATCAGAACTTGAAGGTGGCCGGTTAATACCCTTAACCATATTTAAACATCTCGTATCTTATAAAACCGGTCTTAAAAGGTAAAATTATACCAACGATGACAAAGACTGTTAGGAAGCATTCCTTTGTTCATTGCATCAAAAAGGAATAAGAGAAAAGCGATGTCTATGAACTTCTCCCATATTTAGTAGCGGTATGAATTAGAATTCTGGAGCATACGCTTTAACCCCAAAAGATGGAGCACCAGCCATAAGAAAAACACATGTTTATAACCTTTTTTAAACGGCAGCATCATACACCTGAATAAACGCCACATTAAACGCACTCTGCCACCTTTTAGCCTGAATAGAGTATATGCTTTTCAAAACCGGATCCTTGATAGTGCCATTTCAGTTGTTTTTTCTGTTTAAAGTATTATTGTTTGGTTTCTCCGCAGATCCTTCGCGGAGTTTACACTGAGCCAGAAGGGTGAACGTGCTTAGGATGACAAGTGAAAAAAAGCTTCCCTTCTCCTGCAAAAAACAGCCTGCAACCTTACGGGGTTACTGGCTGACATTTGACGCTAAAGCGTCACCCCTGCTTTGCCATAAAAATTATTTTTTTTTAAGTGTTAAAAATGTGTGTACATCTGTGTGTTCTCTTCCCTCTCTCTTCATGTTATCTCTTTCTATACTCACAGAGTATAGAAAAGATTTTATAGAGGTTAAAGAGAAGTTTACAGTAAAGTTGATAGCTGCGCCAGCTGAAGCTGAAGGCATTTCTACCCAGCTTCCAACACTGCCCAAATGCAGTCATTAACCGGAGTGCAAGAATGCAAGAGTTTTGAAGACGTCATAATCCGCATTTTCCCAATGCCGGATTAAAAAAGTGAGATAAAATAAATCCAGTTTAAAATGCTCCCTAAATGATAATTCTGTAAACCCGCAGGATAATAAATAGCAGTTTGATTCCTTTCTCTCGAAAAAGTTAGAAAAATTTATCGTATAAAATTAGGTTTAAAGACAGGAAGGCTGAAATGGATGATTCATATTCTCTGCCACAACTTCTTATGGTTTGCCTTCTAATTTTGCTATCGTTTTTTTGGCAGCTTCGAGCCTGATTCTTTTGTTTTTCTCAACCAATTTGTTTGTTACCCATTTTTCCAACTTGTTATGTACAGGGACTAGAAGCGCCGCTATGCAGACCATTATCAGGAACATGGATATTTGAGACTGGTGAGTAAAATCTCCTATTAGGGGATGAAGAAAAAGGTTAATAAATTCAAAAACCAATAACAAAGCAAGCACTCCAAGAAATTTTACTAAGCCAGACCTAACGACAATCGTTTGGCTAATTAAAAGGTAAAATATACAAAAACTGATTAATCCTATTCCAAGAATTGATAGCTGGAGATTTCTATTTCTATTACCTTTTTCTTCAGCATTAAATTTCGCTATTGCTTTACGACGTTCATCTTCCTGGTTGGTGAGGTCGATGATTTCTGAACGTGATTTTACACTAAAATAGCTTTCACGTCTTTGTGCTGCCAACCTGTAATAAGTGACAGCTGAATCGCTATTTTTTCGCTCATACGCTTTCGCCAGATAAATATATATCGGAATAACGTCCGGTACCAGTGTGTCTTTTAGCAAATAGGAGCGACAGTATTTGATAACGGAATCCATTTCTGATAATTTCAGAAAAGATTCTGCCATACTAGAGTATATGTTTTCGGTAGCTGATCTATTGTAAGGAGCTGAAAGCGCAAATTCTAAGGCCTTGTTGAAGTGATTGATGGCAAGCCGGTCGTCTTGCAATAATTGTTGAGCTCTACCAAGAGCATGTAACGACCAGGCCATCATCAGAGGTCGTGAATATTGTAACGATTGAAATAGCCATCTTTGGGTCAAATCCCTTAATGCTAGCGAAACCCGGTATGCTTCCTGCGCATATAAAAGACCTGAGTCGGCTTTTTGAAGGTTGATAAATGCGCTTGACACAGCATATAAACTATTCCATTGCCAAACGGAATCACGAGCAGCAGAGGAAACATTTAGCATCATTTTGCTATATTCCAACGCCTTTCCGTATTCTTCTGCACCAGAGTAAATTAAATTGATAGTAAATGCAGTAGTAATAATGCCAACCGTATCGCTATAAGATTCGGCTAATTTCAAACATTCAATCGCCCGGGATAAAGCGGTAGCATGGTTATTAAAATCTATTAATAAATATCTTCCAGTCAATTCATCGCGTTTAGAATTAAGCTTTTTGGCAAGTATAACCGCTTTATTTAAATACACGTTCGCCAATGACT
>JANWIB010000081.1 GCA_025450155.1 Sphingobacteriaceae bacterium | reverse complement strand
GAGAATATATTGCTCATTGAAGATGATGCTTACCGGTTTTTATGTACCGAGCCGCCCTCATCATTTTTAGAATTAATTCCAAACCATACGGTTCATATCTCAAGTCTTTCGAAACCCATTAATTCTTTTATAAAAACAGCTTTTTTATTTGCTCCGTCTTCTATAACAGGGTCTTTGGCTGATTGGATCCGTTTCACCTCAAGCGGTACTTCTACTTTTAATTCTCGTTTAGCTAAATATGTATTAGAGCAGGGATGGTTAACTAAGATTAGTATAGAAAAACAACAATTAGCCAAATTTTCGCAGGAAATTTTAAAAGACAAATTTTCGGGTATTGAATATGATATCTACCCAACAGCATTTCATGTATGGGTAAAATTGTCGGCTAATAAAAGTGCTACACAATTAGTAGCCGATCTAGCTAATGAACATATTTTTGTATCCCTAGGAACGGAATTTGCTATTCAGCCTGAAATGGGCGAACACTGTTTTCGGATAGCTTTGGCAGGAGAGCCAGACAAAGAAAAATTGTCTAGTGCTTTAACAATTATAGCTTCGAAAATTAGTTAACTAGTTCGTAAACTATAGAAACGTACTAATCAATTCGCTGGCTTATCTTGTGTATGTCGTTACAAACCTGGTAAATAAACTCCAGTTCTTCTGTCAAAAGCAGCGTTTCAGGAGATTCTTCTATAACTTTTAAAGAATTTTCAGACACTGCGAATTCTTTAAAATCCTTGTCATTTTCGGCGTCTAATTTTCGGGCTGTTTCACCCAGTTGATATAGTGTTCGTTTGATGATTTTCAAATGGGTAGAATTAGTTAGCAGGTTCTCACTTTGTTTTGTGCTGTAAATAAGTGTAGCAATATAAGAAGACAAAATATGGTTTAAAACAACAAACTTGTGGATGTCTTTTACGTCTTTTTGTTTGCTTTTAGGTTCAGAAAGCATGCGTTGAAAGGCTGATGCCAGATCGGCAGAGGTTACGTATACTGCTTTACGTGCTAATTTGTAATCAAGCATATTCAGTTGCCTTCCAGCGAGATTTTCTCCAGCCAAACGTAAGTAATTATAATTGGCCAAAACTGCGGCTCTCATAAACTTTTTAAGCTGGTAAAATTCCCAAGAAGGTAAAATGTAATAACTTGCTGTAAGGGCAATGATACATCCTACAAACGTATCAAAAACACGTTCCTGAGCAATAGCTATTCCACCTAAACCGGTAAAACTTAGCATAATGAGGACGTATGGTGTCATGAAAAGAACGCCAACAACATAATTTAATCTTAAAAAACTATACGCAGCCAGCATGAATGCCACCATCAACATGAAAAGCGCAATCTGATCTTTTACATACATCACAATCAGTGCTCCAGCTATTCCACCAATAAACGTCCCAATAAGCCGTTGGTAATTTCGCTTTTTCGTTAAACTGAAGCCCGGCTTTAATATCACCAGTATGGTTAGTAATATCCAGTAACTGTGATGCCCAAGTGGTAACGTAACGGAGATGAGATAACCGATGACTGCAACAATACCTACTCGAACAGAATACCGAAATGTGGATGAATTAAACGATAGATTATCCTTGAATAATTTGATGTCATAATCTTGGTGCGAAACGAAATACCCTAAATTGTATTTTCTGCTCTGTTCTATCTGGACTTGCTTTTGATGATAATAACTATATATTTTTTGTATTCTATTTACTATATTTTTTATGTTAATCAGAATTTTTTTTAATACCAGGTTATTTATTCCTTGTTCTGATTCAACGTTATCAATCGCTATTTTTAATTGTTCTAATTCGTTTTGAAAAGTAAATAGGGCCTGAGGTTTTTCATTACTGGTTATGTGAAAACTTAGGTTTTCCAGTTCTTCTGCAATTTTTAAGATAATGATATACAATTTTTGAAGTGGTTCTGTTTGGCCAAACTGCTGCCTGATTTTTTTATAATCATAATGGGTGGCCATGGTTTGTTCGAACAAATCAACCATATCCACAAAAACAAGAATAAGTTGTCTGCCTGCCTGTGTAGATTCTTTTAATATCTGGCGAGTTTTAAATAATATTTCGCGAACGGTTTCCTGTTCTTCATGAACTACAATTTGCTCGGCTATTAATTTCTGATAAGTAGAATCATAATCCTTATCAATTCGATAAAAATCCGCCTTTACCCGCAGGTATTCCGCTACTTTGCGAATACATCCTCCCAGAGCTTGTTGTGATAAGCGATAGGGCAATATTCGTATAATGGACATACTGAGTATGAAATACCATATTCCACCCGTCAATAAAGCACCCGCATGAAGAAGATTTTTCTCCATTCCCAGTTTTTGGTCTATGGTTAAAATCATAATTAATAAAGAACCACTGCCTATATTTGAAGCCCTGTCTCCATACACGGTTAGCATAGAGAAGAAAAAGCAAAACAAAAACAATGCACCAATTAGCAAGACAAGATGCTGATTGATAAGACCAGTAATAAAAGCGATAATCACGATAGATGCGATACTGTATAATATTCCGTTTCGCTTATGAAGTGCCGGACCTACATTGTCGGAAATGCTAACAGCAAACGCTCCGAGAGAGATAGTCATACCAAGTTGTAACAGATGTATTTGCGCCAGAAGTACAGAAGGTAGAAGAACTCCAAACGTAATACGCAGGCCGTCCGAAAAATACTGGCTGTAAATAAAATTTTTTAGCTCCCGCGTGTGATTCATGATATGGTTGCGAAAATATAAAACCCAATGCGCATTAAACTACCAAAATCATCAGCTATTAAAATTGGAGTTTACAATTAAATTTTTACTTTATTTTATTTTGATATAATAGCTAAAATACAAGAGGTTATATTTGTTTTTAATAGATGTAACTCTGATAAATACTTGCTTTCCTGATAGGTAAATGCTAATCCCTTACAAATAGAATTAAGCATATTTAATGGCGGTTCCAGATTTAAGGCAGTAAAAGTTTTTAAAGCAACCCGAATAAATGTATCAATTGCTTCTTTAGCAGCTTCAGTGTTATTAATATTTAAAATAAGCTTAACCTCCTGTGCATATTCAGCAATATTAGAGGAGACATAATAGGCTAAATTATTCTGTAATCCTGAGTGGTGCTCTTTATTACCAAAAGTATAATAATCGCTAAAGCTTATCCATTTATATCCATCACTCCGCCAGGGCCTAAAACCCGTGATAGCATTTTTAGATAGAATACTTTTTAAATATTCAATATCTCTAAAAGCTTCTATTTGAGGTATGTAATTCATAGAATTTCCTTGCAAATTTAGCTGTAATCTGGCTAAAAAACATACTAACTATATCCAAAAAGAAAAGAAATACCAGTATGATAAAAAATATAGTCGAGATAGTTCTGAATTAAAATTTTATTCGAAACACTATGATAAAAGAATGGTTAAATAAATAAGTAATATCATGGGAAAAGATTTGTTTTTAATAGCACACGAAACCCAAACAGCTGTTCATGTGGGAAAAAATGTAGCAGGGATTCCTAGTATACAGACGGGGAAAATAGGGGCGCTTAATGCTTTTCTTAGTATAAATCACAAAAATAATATTTTGCCACTTTGGGATGATGACGACGAGTTTGAAGAAATATTAGACTCATATACATTTATTACTGTTGAAGATGCAAACAACAGTATTTATAATAACATCCATTAATATTAACCCCGGATTTTGACTCTTGGATAGTTAGAGTTTTTCGTCAGCTGTTTTTTTCCACACTTTCTGTAATCGTCTGCCTATAAATTAACTTTAGGGGTTTTAAAAGAAGAAAAGGGATTGGCAAAGACTGTTACGAAAGAAACTCCGTTAATGCAGCAATATAACACAATTAAGGCCAAATATCCTGGCGCTTTGTTGCTGTTTCGTGTAGGCGATTTTTATGAAACATTTGGTGAAGATGCCATTAAAGCTTCCGGAATTTTAGGGATAGTACTTACTAAGAGAGCTAACGGATCTGCCTCTCATATTGAATTGGCCGGATTTCCTCATCATTCCTTAGAGACCTATCTTCCTAAATTGGTTCGGGCCGGGCAGCGTGTGGCTATCTGCGACCAGTTGGAAGATCCTAAAACAGTAAAAACTATAGTGAAACGTGGCGTAACGGAATTGGTTACTCCAGGGGTTTCTTATAACGATAACATTCTTAATCAAAAATCGAATAATTACTTAGCCTCTATCTATTTTGAAAAAAATACCGTTGGAGTTGCTTTTGTAGATATTTCGACTGGCGAATTTTTGGTAGCCCAGGGTAATAGCGATTATATTGATAAGCTGTTGCAGAGCTTTAAGCCAAGTGAGGTCATTTTTCAAAAAAGCCGCCATACGGATTTTAGCGAAATCTTTGGTAATCATTTCTATACGTATACGTTAGATGAATGGGCATATAGTGGCGATTACGCTTATGAAACCCTGTTAAAGCATTTTGAGGTTACTTCTTTAAAAGGTTTTGGAATAGACCGACTGAATGTTGCCGTTATAGCGGCTGGTGTAGCTTTACATTATTTAAACGAAACTGAGCATCGTAACTTATCACACATTTCCGCTATTTCCCGTATCGAGGAAGATCGCTACATGTGGCTTGACCGGTTTACAATCCGTAACCTGGAGCTTATTGGTTCTGCGAACGAAAATGCAACTACTTTAGTTGACGTGCTCGATCAAACCTGCTCACCGATGGGCGCACGTATGCTCCGCCGGTGGATTGTAATGCCTTTAAAAGAAAAGAAACCTATTCAGGACCGGTTGAACGTGGTGGATTTTTTGGTTCAGCACGAAGAATTAAGAGAAATACTATCGCACGAAATAAAACAAATAGGCGATTTAGAGCGATTGATTTCTAAAATAGGGTTACAGAAGGCAAATCCACGCGAAGTGGGCCAGTTGAAGCGGGCTTTATTTGCATTGGAAGCTATTAAAAAAGCCTGTGAGCAGGCGGATATCCCTGCCTTAAAAACCATTGCGGAGCAATTGAATCCTTGCTTACTAATCAGGGAAAAAATCGAAAAAGAACTTCAGCCAGAACCTCCGGCATTAATTATTAAGGGAAATGTTATTGCTGATGGCGTAAATGAGGAACTTGACCGTTTGCGTAAAATAGCATTTGGTGGCAAAGATTACCTGGTAGAAATTCAAAAGCGGGAAGCGGAAAAAACGGGTATTCCTTCTTTAAAAGTAGCTTTTAATAATGTTTTTGGATATTATCTCGAAGTAACCCATACCCATAAAGATAAAGTCCCTGCAGATTGGATACGTAAGCAAACGCTTGTCAATGCGGAGCGTTATATTACGCCTGAATTAAAAGAATACGAAGAACAGATACTTGGAGCCGAAGAAAAAATTTTGGCTCTCGAAACGAAGTTGTATAATGATTTGGTATATGAATTAGCTCAATATATTAAACCAATACAACTTAATGCTCAATTAGTTGCACAGCTTGATGTAATGCTTTGCTTTGCATCTATTTCTATCAAAAATTACTATGTAAAACCTGAGATTAACGAAAGTAATGTTATTGATATCAGGGGTGGCCGTCATCCTGTTATTGAGAAAAATCTTCCGGTTGGCGAAGAATACATTACGAACGATGTTTTCCTGGATAGCGAAACTCAACAGATTATTATTATCACCGGGCCGAATATGGCGGGTAAATCCGCTTTACTTCGGCAAACAGGTTTAATTGTCTTGATGGCACAAATGGGTTGTTTTGTCCCGGCAAAAGTGGCCACTATGGGCTTGGTAGATAAGATATTTACCCGGGTAGGTGCTTCGGATAATCTTTCCTCCGGCGAATCTACCTTTATGGTTGAGATGAATGAAACGGCAAGTATTTTAAATAACCTATCGGATAAGAGTTTAATTCTTTTAGATGAAATAGGTCGTGGAACCAGCACCTATGATGGTATTTCTATCGCCTGGGCCATTGCTGAATTCTTGCATAATCATCCATCTGCTAAAGCAAAAACCTTATTTGCAACCCACTATCATGAATTGAATGAGCTTTCTAACTCCTTTAATCGCATTAAAAACTATAATGTATCTGTAAAGGAAGCTGGAAATAAAGTAATTTTCCTCAGAAAACTAGTTCCGGGGGGTAGTGAACATAGCTTTGGTATTCATGTGGCAAAAATGGCCGGAATGCCCTCTAAACTGATTTCGAGGGCCGATGATATTTTAAAGCGATTAGAACAGGAACGTACTGGTGGCGAGCATATTCAAGATAGCATCAAAAAAGTTCAGCAACAGGCTTATCAGCTTCAAATGTTTTCTATAGAAGATCCGGTATTGGTAAAAATACGAGATGTGTTAAACAACCTGGATGTGAATACACTTACCCCGGTTGAAGCATTGATGAAACTGGATGATATACAACGTCTTTTAAAAGGTTAAATGAGGCATGTTTTAATTCGAAAATGGTGATCTCTGGTAAAACGCCAAGCCTGCCTGGAAAATTTAGAAAACCATAACCCACATTCACATAAAGTTGTTGTGTGCCTTCGTGGTATAAGCCGGCCCATTCTTTATAACGATATTGCACCGGGCTCCATTGAAAATAATCCGTCAATATCCCCATTTGCATTCCATGAGTATGTCCGCTAAAAATTACGTCAATTTCCGGGTATTGGGGCAATATATGTGCTCTCCAGTATGAAGGATCGTGGGAGAGGAGTAACTTGGTTGGAACAGCTTCTGTGCCTTTTACTGCTTTACCCACATCACCATATTTTTCCTGATGATTAATTCCCCAGTTCTCAACTCCCAATATGCCAATAGCTTCTCCATTAATTTTAAGAATACGGTTTTCGTTACATAATAAGTCCCAACCCATGTTTTTGTGCGTGGTTTTTATATCAGCGAGGTTTTTTGCTTTTTCTGGTGATGGATTCTTTCCGTAATAACTGCCACCATAATCGTGGTTCCCCAAAACAGAATAAACACCAAGAGGAGCGCTTATTTTTGAAAATATATCCTGGTATCCACGCATTTCTGTGGCTTTGGCATTAACCAGATCGCCAGTAAAAAAGATCATATCGGGTTTTTCGCAGAGAAGCAGTTCTACACCAGCCTTAACCGTTTTGGGATGAAAGAAACTTCCGACATGGGTGTCTGAGATTTGCCCGATTCGTATTCCGTCGAACGATCTGGGAAGCTCGTCAATGAATAATGTTTGATACTTAACCTGGTAATCATAGGCCCCATAAATGACACTCCAGGATAGGGAAGTAAACGGAATGGCAGCAGCAACCGTTGCGGCTTTAACCAGAAACTCCGATCGGGTAATTTTTTCGCCAGCATGGTGTACAATTTGTTTTTCAGGATGTAATTTTCGTTTTATCCAGATAAAATTCCGGCGGATATCATCCATAAATAAGAAAGGAAGAAAACCAAACTT
>JANWIB010000080.1 GCA_025450155.1 Sphingobacteriaceae bacterium | reverse complement strand
CAGATCAAATCCATGAAGAAAGTTGCAGGAACCTTAAAGCTCGATCAGGCTCAATACCGTGAACTTGAAGCGTTCTCGAAATTCGGCTCTGACTTAGATGCCGCTACTAAATCAGTTCTTGATAAAGGAGCACGTAACGTTGAGATCCTTAAACAAGGACAGTTCTCTCCAGTTTCTGTTGAGAAACAAGTGGCTATTATTTATATAGGAACAAAAGGTTTGTTGCGTAGCGTGCCTGTAAATAAAGTAAAAGAGTTCGAAGCTGAGTATTTGCAACAGTTGGAACTACGCCATCCTGAAACGTTACAGGCATTAAAAGCCGGTAAGTTTGATGATACCATTACAGGGGTACTTGAAACTGTAGCAAAAGAACTATCGTCAAAATATTAATATGCAAATGTGCGGATATGCAGATTCGAAAATGATATTTGCATATTTACACATTTACTAATTTGCACATTGAATCAATGGCTAATTTAAAAGAAGTAAGAAACCGAATAGCTTCAGTAAGTTCAACGCAGCAGATTACCAAAGCCATGAAAATGGTTTCGGCTGCTAAGTTGAAGCGAGCTACTAATGCTATTATTCAGTTACGTCCATACGCCAATAAGCTGAAAGATATTCTTGGGAATCTTTCTGCCAGCCTTGAAGGTTCAACCTCGCCATATATACAAGAAAGAGCGCCTAAACATGTCTTGATCGTAGTAGTTTCTTCAAATCGTGGTTTGGCGGGTGCTTTTAATGCTAATGTAATTAAAACAGCCAACCAATTAATCGCCAAAAAATATTCCGAGCAGTTGCGTAAAGGCAATTTGAGCATTATTGCAATCGGTAAAAAAGCCCAGGATTATTACGA
This sequence comes from Sphingobacteriaceae bacterium, assembly GCA_025450155.1. Taxonomy (GTDB): domain Bacteria; phylum Bacteroidota; class Bacteroidia; order Sphingobacteriales; family Sphingobacteriaceae; genus JANWIB01. Next base: position 4,186 of record JANWIB010000080.1, on the reverse strand, counting down.
GAAACGGAAGTATAACGTCATTGGTAACAATAATGAACTTTATAGTGCATTGACCTTTGAACATGCTTCAAAAATTACCGAAGCCATTATGACTGGTTTTGTTGGCGGCGATTACGATAGGGTAGAGGTGGTGTATAACCAATTTAGAAATGCAGCTGTTCAGGTACTAATTACCGAGCAATTGTTACCACTTGCAAAACCTGAAAAAGTGGTAAATACAAAAAATTCGGTTGATTATATTCTTGAACCCTCTCAAAAAGAGATTGTGGAAGAGTTGATACCAAAATCAATTAAGATTCAGTTATACAAAGCCATATTGGATTCTCACGCTTCAGAACATGGTGCCCGCATGACGGCAATGGATAAAGCAACGGATAATGCCGGTGAATTGCTTCGTTCGCTTAAATTATCATATAACCAAGCCCGTCAGGCTGCCATTACTACAGAGCTTACAGAGATTGTAAGTGGGGCGGCGGCTTTGTCTAATGGATAATAATTATTTTTTTTAACATGGAAGATAGTAAGAAAAAAGTAATTCGGATCGTATCCGTATGTATAATTTTAGTATCGATTTTTTATATCTTACAAATTGTATTACGAAAGCCGGCCATTGATGTAAGTATGGTTCAGGCCGCCAATGAGATTAATAAAAATTGCCCCATAATGGTTGACAGTATTACCCGTTTTGATAATGCAATGGCCCTCTCTAATAATAAATTTCAATTTAATTTTACGATATTAAATGTGGAGAAATCTACCTTTGATACTGTTGAGTTGCAGAAAAAAATTAGGCCTATAGCTTTGAATTCACTAAAGACCGATCCCAAGTATAAAATCTATCGTGAAAAGAATATGACCTTGTTATTTAACTATCATGACAAGAGTGGTTCATACTTATGCAAAATTTTAGTTTTGCCAGATGAGTACACCAATTAAGGATGGTTTCGTAACATCATCTTCTATTTCTATCGTTCTTTTTTATTTTATCCGCTAATTTTATTCCCAAATGAAGCTACCCTTTTTTGTTTGCACCATTTTCAGTTTGCTATTTTCTTTTGAGCTAACGGCACAAATTCAGGGCACAAGGCCCGACTTTTCTCGCGACAATATTAATGCGACCTTATGGCAGCAATATTCAGGTGAGTATAAAGCGCTGGCATACCAGGCGTATAATCTTGCAAAACTACAATTGGACAAGACCTTGATGGAAAGAAAGAGTACGAAATCAGGCTGTATTATTGTAGATATTGATGAAACGGTATTGGATAATTCTCCATTTGAAGGTTATGAGATACAGGCAGGTAAAACGTTCGACTTTAATGATTGGAACCGTTGGGCATCTATGCCCAATGCCGATACGATACCGGGGGCAGTCGCATTTTTAAACTATGTGGCTTCTAAAAACATCGAAGTGTTTTATATAACAAATAGAGATCAGCGAGCTTATCAATCCACATTTACCAATCTTAAAAAGTTTAATTTCCCTTGTGTGGATGAAAAACATTTGCTGGTAAAAACAGAGACCTCAGATAAAGAGCCTCGCCGAAAAAAAGTAGCAGAAAACTACGAAATACTGATGCTTTGTGGAGACAATTTGAACGATTTTTCGAATGATTTTTATAAGAAAAGTCAGGATGAGCGTGCTAAAGCCGTAGAAAAATCGAAAGCGCTTTTTGGCAAATACTACATTGTATTGCCCAACCCCATGTATGGCGATTGGGAGCCACCTTTATATGATAATAAAAAAGGCCTAACTGAGCAGGAAAAGGCTGGTATGAGGCTAAATAAGCTGAAACGTTTTTAATCAGATTTTAAAAAATAACCCAACTGGGGTTACTTTTATATGGTTAGAGTATTAATAACAGTTATGCTACTTAATTACTTAATCCCTAATGAAAAAAATTAACCTATACGTTGTATTGTTACTATCACTGCTTGTAATAGCTTGCAGCAATAACAAAAATAACGAAAGGCCTCAATCTGGTGCAGAGCCTACATCGGATATTACAATAGCTGATTCTACTGCAGGACCCAAACTGGTAAAAACTGCCGAAATGCGTATGAAGGTGCGTGATGTAGAAAAATCCCGGCAAGATATTTATAAACTAACCTCTGGAATGAATGGAATGGTGAAGCATCAATCAACAGAGTCTGTTGAGATGGGCTCGGAAACGATGCCTTTTTCTGCCGATTCGGCGGTTGTAGTATCTTCCTACCAGATCAATTCGATGATTACGGTGCGGATCCCATCTGAAAAATTGGAAGATTTTATGAACGTGGTAGCTAAATTGGCAATCCTGGTTAATTCACGAAGCGTTCATGTGGAAGATAAGACCTTAGATTTCATTGCTGCAAATGAAAAGAATAAAAACCGCTTAGAATGGCTTAACAAACAAAATAAAAATGCTGCTAAAAAAACCGAATTAGATGTTAAAAATGAACAGATTGATGATGCCATAGCCAAGAAGCGAATTGATTTGGATGTGGCATATAGTACGGTTGATTTAACGGTCTATCAAAGTGGTGTTATCTTAAAAGAAAGAATAGCAAATACCGATTTAGGTAATCATCGAATATCATTTTGGAGTAGGGTAAGTTATGCTTTGGGTAACGGCTGGGGTATATTTACCGACTTTCTTGTAGGTCTTGCTAATTTATGGGTTTTTGTCGTCGTTGTTATAGCAACTATATTCGGCATTCGTTATTACCGGAAAAGAAATAGGAAAACAATAAATTGAATAAGATAGAAATCTGAGCCGTCTTTTATTTCTTTTTCTTGGGAACTTTTGCTCCTTCTTGCCGTGCTTCTGATAATCCGATAGCAACTGCTTGTTTGGGGTTGGTTACTTTTTTCCCTCTGCTTGTTTTCAATTTTCCTTCCTTCATCTCATGCATAGTTTCGTGTACTTTTTCTTGAGCTTTTTTAGAGTATTTTGCCATACGATGTTTTTTAGAAAAGAAACTTTTGTAAGCGATAAAGGTTTTTGTGAATTAATAGTATTTTAGCCTCAGATTTCAAGCAAAATTAAAATTATGGCGAATTTAGATGAAACACATAAAAGCGGAAATAATGCAAATGAAACCAGCCATTATGCTTTAATGACCGTTGGGATTTTTATAGGATTTTTTGGCGTTATTTTTAGATTTTTAACCAACTGGACGTTTGTTGATATCTCATCTAATATAATTTTGGTTATTGGTGTAATTATTTCCCTCAAAGCGGTATTTAATATTTTAAAATAATTAAAAGCCCTTTATCTGGGGTTACAATTCCTTTTTTATTTCTTAGGTTTATATTTCGATTTATTTAGAATTTTCTGATAATCTGTGTCCGCCATCAGCTGTTGTAAAGTAATATCAGAATTTTCATCCATGTATTTTTTTACAATTTGCCATCCGGTAAACACTGCCAGTTTAGGCGCAGATTCATTGCCTTGCCCAATGCCTGGGGTAAAAGGAGCATCAGTTAAATATTTCTGAATTTTCATATAATCTGTTTCGTATAGCAGATTTTCTTCTAAAAAATAGGCCCATATATCCGCCTCGTAAGCGTTGCTCCACTCCATTTGCTGGCTGGTATAGCCAATTTTAAGCGAATCGGGAATGTCGGGCATTACAGCATCCATAAAGTACAACACCTTTCCGTTATAAATCATCTTTTGCATCATACTTCTGTCCTTATCCCGTTCAGGAAATAGATCTTCTCTAACCAAAGTTTCTATTACTCTTGGAGTAATATTCTCCGGAGTAAATCGACTGGAGATGTATTTCGGGATGCTTTGCTGCAAAGCGGGATAAAATTTAGAGTCAGCTCCAAGGAACATATCTAAACCAATACCGATATAGTCATCTCCGATAGGGGTTTGTACAGCAAATCCGGAAAAGAAAGTAATTAATCGGGGTAGTTTTTGATTAGGATAATAATAGCGGATATGCTTAAAGGCATCTGTAAGTGCTCCTTTAGCTTTAAATTCTCCTCGAAATTTTTCAGCTACCGCTTTCTTTAACTCCAGGTAATCTTTATTGCTTAAAACAGTGCGAAGATTTTTGTAATAGGCCGTATCGTCAGGGTTTCCAACCGATAGCATTTCGCCCATAAAATCGCGGTAAAAAGTGCCATACTCTTTTTGTAAAAGCGGTGCCTTTTGATTCAGGTTTTTAGAAGTTAAAGCGTTCATGTCCTCAT
>JANWIB010000079.1 GCA_025450155.1 Sphingobacteriaceae bacterium | reverse complement strand
CATAAACGATTTGGTGTAAAGCCATTGAAAACATTTCCCATTGTAGATGTGCTGACTTACAAAGTGTATTATAAGTATTTTTTGGGTATGGATGTGTTTAAACCGTTGAATTTGGTGCCTTATGTCAAAAAAGATGCGGAGGAATTGCTGGAGAAAAGATTTGGATGGGAAAAATTTCAGCATAAACATCATGAATCGCGTTTTACCCGATTTTATGAAGATTATTGGTTGCCCCGAAAATTTGGTTATGAAAAAAGAAGGGCTCATTTTTCGAGCTTGATATTAACCGGACAAATGACAAGAGACGAAGCATTAGAGCGAATTTCTAAGCCGGAAATGGATGAACAGTTTCTAAAACAGGAGTTTGAATACGTGGCTAATAAATTAGGCCTTACAGTGAATGAATTACAGGAAATATTTAATGGCCCGAATAAAACCTATCGGGATTACCGTAATAAAAAACAGATTATTGGCATAGGAACGAAAGTGTTGACTACATTGGGACTGGAAAAACGATTATTCAGATGATAGCCATTATCAATTACGGGGTAGGAAATATTCGGGCCTTTGCGAATATCTACCATAAATTAGACATTCCGCTCAAAATAGCCCATCAGGTCGATGACTTGCAGGGAGTTACTAGGCTAATTTTGCCTGGTGTTGGCGCCTTTGATCATGCTATGGAACGTCTGCAACAATCGGGTATGAAAGAAAGGCTCAATGAATTAGTACTGAAGGACAAATTACCCGTAATTGGGATTTGTGTGGGTATGCAAATGCTAACCCAATCAAGCGATGAGGGTAAACTGCCTGGATTAAGTTGGATAAATGGTGTAGTAAAAAAGTTTGATGTTTCTAAAATCAACTACACTACCCATTTGCCACACATGGGTTGGAATGATGTTAAGCCAATAAAAGAAAATCCATTATGGCGAGGGTTAGAAAAAGAGGCCAAATTTTACTTCCTTCACTCTTACTATTTCCATTGCAATAATCCGGATGATGCCATTGCTGTTTCAGATTATGGCCTTCCATTTACCTGTGCCGTTAATCATGAAAATATTTACGGTGTGCAATTTCATCCTGAGAAAAGCCATCACTATGGTATACAATTATTAAAAAACTTCGCCTCATTATAACAAATGCTTCGTCCGAGAATTATTCCCTGCTTATTGGTGCACGACAAAGGTCTTGTTAAGACCATGCATTTCAAAAATCCAAAATATGTGGGCGATCCAATTAACGCCGTCAGGATATTTAATGAAAAAGAAGTAGACGAGTTAACCGTATTGGATATTGATGCTACCGTTCAAAACCGGGAACCGAATTATAAAATGATTGAAAACCTTGCCGCAGAGTGTCGTATGCCTTTATGTTACGGTGGGGGCGTGAAAACACCCGAACAAGCTCAACGTATTTTTAGCCTTGGTGTAGAGAAGATTGCAATTAGTGCATCAGCAATTCAGGATCCTAATCTAATAACCCAAATTGCAGAACGAGTGGGCAGCCAAAGTGTGGTTGTGGTTCTGGACATCAAAAAGAAATTACTTGGTGGTTATGAAGTTTATACCCATAATGCTAAAAAAAGTACCGGTAAGAATCCCATTGACTTTGCCAAACAATTAGAGCAGCTTGGAGCAGGTGAATTAGTTATCAACTCAATTGATCAGGATGGTGTGATGAAAGGCTACGATACTACATTGGTAGAAAAAATACGAGCGGTTACGAGTTTACCTTTAACGGTATTGGGTGGCGCCGGATCGTTGCAGGATATTGGACAGCTGATTCATCAATTCGGCATTATCGGCGCTTCCGCTGGAAGTTTATTTGTGTTTAAAGGAGTATATAAAGCGGTGCTTATTAATTATCCCAACCCAGCCGAAAAAGATCAATTAATCAAGGAAAATTTTAAATTTTGAGATTTCTCAAATAGGCCATTTTAACATGTTAAAAGACAAAATTTTACTCATAACAGGAGGTACAGGTTCATTTGGAAGTGCTGTATTAAATAGATTTTTACATACCGATCACTTTAAAGAAATACGCATCTTTAGCCGGGATGAAAAAAAACAGGATGATATGCGTAAACGCTTAAATCACCCTAAGGTTAAGTTTTACATAGGCGATGTCAGAGATCTGCATAGCGTTGAATCCGCTGTAAAAGGAGTGGATTATATTTTTCATGCGGCCGCATTAAAACAAGTTCCGTCTTGCGAGTTTTTTCCAATGGAAGCTGTTAAAACCAATATTATTGGGACAGATAATGTGCTCAGCACCGCCGAAAAATATGAAGTGAAAAAAGTGGCTGTACTCAGCACCGATAAAGCCGCTTATCCGATCAATGCGATGGGCATGTCAAAAGCACTCATGGAGAAGGTCATGGTAGCCAAGTCACGAAATTTAGATGATAACAAGACCATTTTTTGCGGTACGAGATACGGAAATGTTATGGCATCCCGGGGTTCTGTTATTCCTTTGTTTATTGAGCAAATACAAGCGGGAAAACCATTAACCATCACTGATCCTACCATGACCCGTTTTATGATGACTTTAGAAGATGCCGTAGATTTGGTTTTATTTGCCTTCGAAAATGGCAAGCAAGGCGATCTTTTCGTTCAAAAGGCTCCCGCCGCTACTGTTGAGGTATTGGCTAAAGCCCTGATTGACCTCTATCAATCAGATAGTAAGCTGAACGTCATCGGTATCCGGCATGGAGAGAAGTTATATGAAACCTTGGTCAATCGCGAAGATATGGTAAAGGCGATAGACATGGGGCAGTATTTTCGTATCCCTGCCGATAACAGAGACCTGAATTATGAACAATATTTTTCGGAAGGGATTCCGGAAGAGGAAAATTATGAGGAATACCATTCGCATAATACATCCAGGCTGGATGTGGAAGGGATGAAAAAACTTTTGCTCAAGCTACCAATGATCAGAAGAGATATTTTAGCGGATATGGACGCTGTTCAATATCCTTATTGACCAATATATAAAAAGCTATGTGATGCTAAAAGTTGGAATAACGGGGCAGGCAGGTTTTGTGGGGAGCCACCTGTATAATACCCTCGGTTTATACCGAGAACAGTATGAACGAGTTGAGTTTCAGCGTTCTTTTTTTGAGAATGAGGAATGGCTTGATCAATTTGTTTCGCAATGCGAGGTTATTGTACATCTCGCTGCCATAAACCGCCATGGCGACCCAAAATTCATCTATCAAACCAATATTCAGCTTGCTCAAAAACTGATTGAATCGCTCATTCGTACAAAAAGTACGGCTCATGTTCTATTTTCCTCCTCCACTCAGGAAGAACGCAATAATCCCTATGGGAAATCTAAAAAAATAGCCCGTGAGCTGTTAACCGAATGGGCATCAAAACATCGGGGTAAATTTACCGGCTTGGTTATTCCAAACGTATTCGGCCCTTTCGGAAATCCTTACTATAACTCAGTCATTGCAACATTTTGCCACCAACTTTCGCATGGCGAATTACCCAAAATCGAAGTAGATGGCGAATTGAAATTAATCTACGTAACCGAGTTGGTGAAAGAAATTTTAAGCTGTATCGAAAATCCTTCCGGAGATTGTATCCATATTCAACATACCCATCAAACCAAAGTTTCTGATATTCTGACCTTACTGGAAAAGTTCAGGTATGACTATATGGCAAAAGGAATCATCCCATCTTTTCAGAACCCATTCGAGTTAAATTTGTTCAATACCTTTCGATGTTACATGGATGTCAGGAATTATTTTCCTGTTAAATTTACCCAACATATTGATGATCGGGGTGCATTTGTAGAAGTGATTCGGCTGAATATTGGCGGGCAGGTCTCCTTTTCAACAACCAATCCGGGAGTTACCAGGGGAAATCATTTTCATACCCGAAAAATAGAGCGTTTTGCTGTCATCAAAGGCAAGGCGTTGATTCAACTCAGGCAAATAGGAACTGACGAAGGGATAGATTTTTATTTATCCGGTGATGCGCCTGCCTACGTGGATATGCCGATATGGTATACACATAATATTAAAAATATTGGAGACGAGGAATTATACACCATCTTTTGGATTAATGAATTTTATGATCCCGCGGATCCGGATACTTATTTGGAGACTGTTTAAATGCTCTTTTATTTATGAGTTATATTCCTAAAAAACTAAAAATAATCACCGTTGTAGGCACACGGCCCGAAATTATCAGACTATCCAGGGTCATGGCTAAACTAGATGCTTCGGATGCGATAGAACATTATATGGTACATACCGGACAAAATTATGATTATGAACTAAATCAAATTTTTTTTGATGATTTGTCCATCCGCAAACCGGATTATTTTTTAAATGCAGCAGGCGCAACCGCAACCGAAACCATCGGGCAAATCTTAATTAAAATAGACCCTTTACTTGAAGAGTTAAAACCGGATGCTTTTTTAGTATTAGGCGATACCAATAGTTGCCTTTGCGCCATTCCGGCTAAAAAAAGACATATTCCTATCTTCCACATGGAAGCCGGGAATCGGTGTTTCGATCAACGGGTTCCTGAAGAAACCAATCGGAAAATTGTTGATCATATAGCGGATATTAACCTGACCTATAGTGATATTGCAAGAGAATATTTGTTGCGGGAAGGATTGCCGGCTGACCGGATTATCAAGACTGGATCACCTATGTTTGAAGTATTGCATCATTACCTACCGTCCATTCAAAAATCCGATGTATTGAAGCGACTAAATATAGAAAAAGGAAAATATTTGTTGGTGTCCTCTCATCGGGAAGAAAATATTAATAATGAAAGAAATTTCCGTGGACTGATAGATAGCTTGAACATAATTGCCGATACCTATCACTATCCAATTATTGTCAGTACCCATCCCCGTACCCGAAAAATGATTGAGGCGAAATCCGTTGAGATACGGCCGGAGGTACAACTATTAAAGCCACTGGGTTTTAATGATTACAATTCGCTTCAAATGAACGCTTTTGCCGTTTTGTCAGATAGTGGTACTATCTCTGAGGAGTCGTCTATTCTCAATTTTCCGGCATTAAATATTCGCGAAGCCCACGAGCGCCCCGAAGCCATGGAAGAAGCCGCCGTGATGATGGTGGGCTTAAATGCCGAACGTATTATGCAGGGGTTAGTTCAGGTAAGTAAACAAAAGAGTGGTGAAGCGAGAGATTTCAGAAGGGTGGCAGATTACTCTATGCCCAATGTATCCGATAAGGTCGTTCGTATCATTATTTCATATACCGATTATATCAAAAGAGTAGTTTGGAGTGAGTAATACACAAAAAAGAATATTAATTAACACAATAGCATTTAGTCCCGATGGTGTTTCTACCGCCTATCTATACAACGATATTGCTAAAGGTCTAAAACAAAATGGTTTTGATGTAGTAGTATTAACCACCACTCCTCATTATAATCTTGTGCCAGAGGAATTAGCTAAACAACCGCTAAAGAAACATCTCTTGGGTTTATACTCAACCAGTAATTACGAGAATATAAAGGTTTATCATATCCCCGCTAAGAAATATAAACGTACCCTCTACCGCTTAATTCCGTTCATTTACTGGCATTTCATGTCAGTCTTTATTGCTCTTTTCTTAGGTAGGGTTCATGTGGTACTTGCTCCATCTCCACCACTTACTATCGGCTTAATATCGATTATAATTGCTAACATAAAAGGTGCAAAAGCCGTGTATAATGTGCAGGAAATTTATCCTGATTTCTTGATTAATCACGGAAATATCAAATCCCAAACCATCATCAACTTATTAAAACGATTAGAACGATTGGTTTATAACCGATCTACATTAGTAACTACCATTGACGATTTGTTTTATACCAAGATCCGGGGTCGTTTTAACGATCCAAGCAAACTTAAGGTTATACCTAATTTTGTAGACACATCATTATACAGACCGTTTCCTGCAAAAAACGAATGGAGTTTAAAACAACAATCTGACGCTGACCTACGATTAGTTTATGCCGGAAACATCGGTCATGCTCAAGATTGGGAGCCTGTATTATATGCGGCAGAAAAGTTAAAAGATAAAAAGATAGAATTTTGGATTATAGGCGAAGGAGTAAAAAAAGATACACTGATTAATGCTATGAGAGAAAGAAAGTTAGATCATGTGAAAATACTGCCTTATCAATCAAGGGAACAAATGCCGCTAATCAACGCATTTGGTGATGTTCATTTTATTGCGATGAATCCAGAATTGGAACAAGAGGGTTTTCCTTCCAAGGTATATACCATCATGGCCTGTGCTAAGCCCATGATTATCCTTACGGGAAAAAATACACCACTGTATAATTTTTTAAAAGATCAGGATTGTGCTATTTTGATTGATGAGAATAAAAATAATGCTTTTGTAGAGGCTATTGAACAGTTAAACAATAATCCCGAGCTTAGAGAAAAAATGGGTAATTCCGGTTTAGATACGATCAGGAAAAAATATTCCAAAGAGGTGGTTATATCACAATATGTTGAAGCCCTGAAAACTATTGTGTAATATGACTATTCTTATCACCGGCTCATCCGGGTTTGTTGGAGGGAACCTGATACCCTATTTAAATCAGTCCTTTACTATCTCACCGCTATCTCTGAAAGAGAATGCCGTCTTTTCTGATAAAATCGTTAATACAGAATCAATTATCCATCTCGCCGGAAAAGCTCATGATTTAAAAAATATTGCCCAACCGGAGGAATACTACCAGGTAAATTTTGAGCTGACCAAGAAATTGTACGATGCCTTTCTTCAATCCGATGCGAAGAAGTTTATTTTCATCAGTTCGGTCAAAGCAGTTGCAGATCAACTTGATGCCCCCCTAACAGAAGACTATTTCCCCAATCCCCAAACCCATTATGGTAAATCTAAATTAATGGCCGAAGAATATATTCAACGCCAACCTTTGCCAGACGGAAAGACCTATTATATTCTTCGGCCTTGCATGATTCATGGTCCGGGCAATAAAGGAAATTTGAATCTGTTGTATAATTTTGTTTCAAAAAGGTTCCCTTATCCTTTAGCGGTCTTTAAAAATAAGCGATCGTTTTTAAGTGTAGAAAACCTGTGCTTCATTATCAAAGAGTTATTGGAACGGGAAGACATTCCTTCGGGTGTTTATAATGTATCAGACGATGAAGCTTTATCAACCGCAGAAGTGGTTACCCTATTGGCTCAATCTCTTAATAAATCTCCTCTTTTATTAAATATACCGGAGTCCTTGATAAAAGGATTGGCCAAAATCGGTGATAAGATCAAGCTGCCTTTAAATACTGAGCGGTTAGGAAAGCTTACAGAAAACTATATCGTGAGCAATAAAAAAATCAAGGAAGTACTAAAAAAGAATTTGCCTTTATCGGCCAGAGAAGGACTCATAAAAACAGCTCAAAGCTTCAATAGCATTCGTCATTAATAATTGCAGGTTATTATAATATGTTATAACTATTAACCTGTAATCAAGATTGCTAAAAATCAATTCAAATACTTAAAAAACCATAACTTTGTCGCACGAAAAGGGCTGCTTAGGACAGCTAATATCATAAAATAATAAATAATGTCTGATCTAATTATACTATCAGTAACAGCTCACCCTGATGATGAAATATTGGGATTTGGTGCAACAGCCGCTAAATTAGCTGCTGGGGGTTGCAAAATATATAACTGTATTCTTTCAGGAGAAGCAAATGCTAGAAATAATAGACCAGATACGTTAGAACTTTATAAACACATGCTGAAGGCGCAGCAGATAATTGGTGCACAAAAGCCTATAATAGGCTCATTCCCTAATATTCAATTTAATGCTGTGGAACACTTGCAGCTAGTTCAGTTTATTGAAAATGCCATAGAGACAACTAAGCCAGACTATATTTTTACACATCATCCGTATGATTTGAACAACGATCATTATCATGTATCCAAAGCATGCCAAGCTGCCGCACGTTTATTTCAACGAAAACCGATTAAACCAATTAAGGGACTTTATTTTATGGAAATAGTGTCCTCTACAGATTGGGCTTTCCCAGTCAATGCAAGTTCTTTTCAGCCAAATACGTTTTTTGAAGTTGGTCGTGAGTTCATAAATACTAAAATAAAAGCCCTTAATGCTTATGAAGGGGTAATGAGAGATTATCCTCACCCGAGATCCTCTGAAGTTATAGAAGGGTTAGCTGCGTATAGGGGGGGACAGTCTGGATTAAAATATGCCGAAGCATTCCAGGCGGTGTTCCAGATTTTAAATTTATAGCATGTATAAATTATTTATAAAGCGGTTTTTAGACATATTTTTTTCACTTATAGGTCTAATTATTTTATCTCCTATATTAATCCTTATCGCTGTAGTAATATTTTTTCAGGACTTTGGGTCGATAATCTATATTCAAGAACGAGTTGGAAAGGACGGGCTTATATTTAAATTCTATAAATTTAGAAGTATGGCTATGAATACTCCTAACGTACCATCTTCTGAAACATCTAAGTTAAAAGTCACACCATTTGGAAAGGTATTACGGCGTACAAATTTAGATGAGCTTCCACAATTGATAAATATTCTAAAAGGCGACATGAGTATTGTTGGACCAAGACCACCTATTCCCTCTCAGGAGAATTTAATAAGACTTAGAGAAACTAATGGCGCCTTAAAGTGCCGACCCGGACTTACCGGACTTGCACAAGTCAACTCTTATGATTACATGCCAGAAGAGGAGAAGTCAAACTGGGACGGAACATATGCCCGCAGTATAAGTGCGTTAACCGATTTAAAAATATTACTAAAAACAATTTTATATTTAACTAAAAAACCGCCTGTATATTAATGAAAATTGGCTTTGTTACCTGTGTTCAGTTAGGATTATCATGTATTAAAAAGATATATGAGATTAATGAAAAATTAGATTTATTGATCACTCTTTCTGATAACAAATCTTTGAAAAAATCTGGGCGAATATTTTTGGATGATTTTGCCAAAGAACACGATATTCCTTTATTGAAAATTAATCATATTAATGATAGTGGGGTTATTGAGGTTATAAAAAATCATAATTTAGACTGGTTGTTTATTATTGGATGGTCACAAATTGCCTCATCAAATCTTTTAACAACTCCACAAAAAGGATGTATAGGCATGCATCCTACGTTACTGCCACAAGGAAGAGGAAGAGCTGCTGTACCATGGGCAATATTAAAAGGCCTATCCGAAACCGGTGTTTCCATGTTTAAACTAGAAGAAGGAGTTGATACTGGTCCTATTTTAGGACAAATCAAAATACCTATTAAACCCAACGAAACAGCAACAACATTATACCGTAAAATAGAGTTAGCTCATGAAGAATTAATTGAAAAGATTTATCCTCTTATAATTGATAACCAAGTAACGCCTAACCCACAGGATGAGTCAAAAGCCAGTTATTGGGAAGGTAGAAAACCAGAAGATGGTAGATTAGATATTAATATGACAATAGAAGATGCTGACCGGTTAATCAGAGCAGTTACAAGGCCTTATCCAGGAGCATATCTTCTTCAAGATAATAAAAAAATCATTGTTTGGGCTGGAAGAGTACACGATAGTGGAAATATTGTAGATAATTCGATTCAATTTATTGATGGACAATATGAGATGACAGATTTTGAAATTATTGATATATAAATATGCAACTACACGTCATATATTTGATGTGCTAAAAATAACTCATGTTTAACAGAATCAATATCGTTCCCCGGTGGATTATCTTTTCGTTAGACCTGATTATATGTCTTTTTTCTTTAGGTTTTGCCTATTTTATCAGGTTTAATTTAGATATCAATCAGATCAATCTGCCGGAACTAAGCCGGAACCTATTGATTTTCTCATTAATCAATAGCACTGTCTTTTATGGTCTGAAAAGCTATGCCGGAATTATACGGTATACCAGTGCACAAGACTCGTTTAGAATACTCATTGCTATAGTAGTTAGTAATGCCTTATTTTTTATTACCAATCTTATCCTGATAGCATTTTATCGGGATCCCATCATTTCAAACGCTGTCTTGATTATTAATGGCCTATGCAGTTTTCTCTTGTTGATCACCTATAGGGTATTAGTGAAATATTTTTTTATTTATATCAAGAATCTTAGAATTGACAAACGAAGCGTAATTATTTATGGAGCAGGAGAGATGGGTGTTGCTTTGAAGCGTACCTTGGATCACGATTCGAAAGTGAATATGCGGGTAACGGCTTTTCTGGATGATGATGAACGAAAAACGGGCAAAGGCATAGATGGTGTACGAATTTATCATCCGAGTGGATTCTACAAGGGATTGAATGAGCAATTGGAAATTACCGATTTATTAATTGCCGCGAATATTTCTCCTCAAAAGAAAAATGAGATTGTTGATTTTTGTTTAGAGCATAATATTAAAGTACTTACTCTTCCAACATCTCCGGTATGGGTTGACGGTCATATCAATGCCCGACAAATTCAGGACATTAAAATTGAAGATTTATTGGAGCGGGAACCCATTGAAATTCATAACGAGATCATTTCTGACCAACTTCGGGGTAAACGCGTGTTGGTTACTGGAGCAGCTGGTTCCATTGGCAGCGAAATTGTGCGTCAGCTTTCCCGGTTTTCTCCCCAAATGATTATTCTGAATGATCAGTCGGAAACTCCTCTTCATGAGCTTCAACTCGAATTGCAGGATAGAAATCTCAAAAATGTTTTTTACGCCTTTATTGGCGATGTTCGTGATGAAGCACGAATGGAAACATTGTTTCAGAGCCTTAAACCCCACTATGTTTACCATGCGGCAGCCTATAAACATGTTCCTTTAATGGAGCACAACCCCTCCGAAGCCATCCGTGCTAATGTAATGGGAACCAAAATTTTGGCTGGTCTTGCCGTCAAGCATCAGGTCATGAAATTCGTTATGATCTCTACAGACAAGGCCGTAAATCCGACCAATGTCATGGGCGCTTCCAAGCGCATTGCAGAAATATATGTCCAATCCTTGTTTCATTCACTTCAAAAATCTGCTGAGACATCAAATCTCAATGGAAAAGAAAAAACTATTACAAAATTTATTACCACCCGTTTTGGAAATGTTCTGGGCTCCAATGGTTCGGTTATTCCGCGATTTAAGGCTCAGATACAAGCAGGCGGCCCCATTACGGTGACGCATCCGGATATTACCCGTTATTTCATGACCATTCCCGAAGCCTGCCGACTGGTATTGGAAGCCGGATCCATGGGTCATGGTGGTGAAATCTTTATTTTTGATATGGGTAAGTCGGTTAAAATTGTAGAACTGGCGAAGAAAATGATCCGCTTATCTGGCTTAATTCCTAACCAGGACATTGCCATAGAATTTACAGGCTTGCGTCCTGGAGAAAAACTGTACGAAGAACTTCTGAATGATACGGAAAATACCCTTCCTACCCATCATGAAAAAATTATGATTGCCAAAACTCGCGAGTATGACTTTGATTATGTGAATAAGCAAATTGAAGACCTTATTCAATTTAGCTGTAAGAGTAAAGACAGGCAGGTAGTAGTAAAAATGAAAGAAATAGTACCCGAATATAAAAGTAATAACTCGGTGTACGAGGCCCTCGATTTTCAACTGACAGAGGATAAATAGTTCGGAAGTTTGATGAATAAGAAAACGCTCTCATTTTTAGTTGTTCTCGGTTTCTCCTTAAATTTTGTTTACGCACAATCGTTACCCGTTGGCGCTACAATTTTAGAAGACTATTATCGAAGGGAACAACTGTTGGGTAAGGTGGATTCCTCATTATCCTTTACCATTCGTCCTTTGACTGCGTTGGCGCTTCATGGTGAACAATTATATGAACCAGATAGTGCTTCTAATAAACAACGATTCACTAAACCTATAGGCTACTTCCGGTCGGCAGATGCTAAAGTTTTCTTCCAACTACTGCCTGTCAACTGGTCGCAACAATACAACACTCATTCTCCCTACGGATGGAACGATGGGTTAATGATTCCTGCAAAAGGGTATCAAACCCTGATTAGCAGTGGTATTTATGCCCGATTCGGTCATCTCAGTATGCAACTAAGGCCTGAATTTGTTATTGCAGAGAATAAGGTATTTGAT
>JANWIB010000078.1 GCA_025450155.1 Sphingobacteriaceae bacterium | reverse complement strand
GTATTACTGAATTTATTGCAGTCGTATGCTTCTTTTACTGAAAGGCGATCTCGACCAAAATAACTACTGATAAAAAAGCGATTATTAGAATCTAATTCTGCATGTACTTTTGCAGTAAGATCATAAAAATTAAATCCTGAACTTTGGTTTTTGGGCATAAATGGCCTAACCAGAAGATCGGCATAGGTTCTGCGACCGCTAACTAAAAATGAAGATTTATTTTTTTGGATTGGCCCTTCTAAAATAAACCTGGAGGATAAAAGTCCGATACCTGCTTCTCCTTTGAATGTCTCCTTGCTGCCATCCTTCATATTGACCACCATCACGGATGAGAGACGTTCGCCAAAACGTGCGGGAAAACCGCCTTTAATCAGTTCTACACTTTTAACAGCATCCCCATTGAAAACGGAAAAAAATCCAAACAAATGATTCGCATTATAGACTGTGGCATCGTCTAAAATTATTAAATTCTGATCCGGAGTGCCGCCACGTACGTAAAATCCACTAGATCCCTCGGTACCTTTTTGAACACCTGGAAAAAGCTGTACCACTTTAAAAATATCCTTCTCGCCCAACAGAGCCGGAATATCTTTAATTTGCCCTGTAGGAATATCAATACTGCTCATTCGTGTACGCTCTGATATGCGTTCACTTTTTCCTGCGCTAACAACCACCTCCTGCAACGCAGCAACGGGTTCCAGCTCTACATCCATTTTTTGAGAATATCCTGTAGAAAATTCAATACGTTTTTTTTCAAATCCAACCATCGAATATTGCAACGTATAGCTTCCAGTTTTTAGGGTAATACTATAAAAACCATAATTATTTGCACTAACACCAGTATTCAATTCAGGTATGTAAACACTCGCTCCCGGAAGCAACTCCATAGAACCTTTTTCTTTTATAAATCCTGAAATAGTAATATTTTCTATCGGGATTTTTTCTATTGAGGAAACATTGCGACCCATAGGTATAATGAGTATTTTGGAACCCATTACCTGATATTTGAGGCCAATGGGTCGCAAGATATTCTTTAAAACTTCGGACAGTTTTTTATTCTCTGCACTTATTGTGACTTTCTTATTTACAGGAACCTGATCATTTGAGTAAGAAAAATCTATTCTAAAACGGATATGTATATCCTCTAAAATTTTTAATAGCAACTCTTCCCGGTAGCTTACAGTAATGCGCTTCTCCAGTAGATGATTCTGAGCGAAAAGGGATTGGACAAAACACAGCCCCATCATACACAGATATAGCGTTTTTTTCATCTCTTAATCCTTTAATTGATGGTATAAACATTGTTTTTCGAGTTCTGAATTTTCGCTTGGAGAAGCACCTCCAGAACCGTAATTATTTTTTCTAAAGAATCGCCTTTAAACGAAGTAGTGATTCGTCGGCTTAGGATTTTTTTATCCGCTACAGTAAACTCTACCTGGTAGTTTTTTTCCAGATCAGTTAATATTTCTTCTAGCGTTGCATTCGTATAGTTGAGTTGTTTATTCTTCCAGAATAAGAAATTCGGATTTTCATACCGCTGTTTAATTATTTTGCCATCAGCATACTTTCCTTCATCATGAGCTAACAACAATACTTCGCGTTGAGGCTGATTAGCTGGTTGAAAAGATACTTTTCCAGTAACAACGGCTACTGTCACTTCTCCGGAGGACTTCGATTGAATATTAAATGATGTACCTAGTACCTGAACCAATGTATTTCCAGATGATACAATAAATGGTTTTTTAGGGTTTTTAGTAACTTCAAAAAAGGCCTCTCCCTCCAATACCACTTCCCGCTGCTTCTGTTCATTTAGATTTTTTGAATACGTTAATGTGCTATTCTCATTTAAAAAAATAATTGACCCATCGGGCAATTCCACTTCTTTCTGCTCATCAGCAAGAGTAATTAGCTCAATCTGATTCAAATTCTTAATCCAAAAGAACCAGCTGAAAAGAATAACTACAGCAACAATTGCAGCAGCCCAAATAGGCCAGTATAATTTTTTAACAGGGCTAATTATTTCTTCTTGATCAAACTTTAAATCAGTCTGAATTTTTTGCCAGGCATTTTCAACATGAAAAGAAGGTGTTTGATAACTTGCTGTAGTTTCCCAGATTTTTTGAACAGCTGTAAAAAATTTAAGCCGTTCAGGATCGCCCTGAAGCCAGGTTGTAAGCTCATCGGACTCTTCTGAAGTAATCGTATTAGAAAGTTGTTTAGCTATCAGGCTCCAATATTTTTCTTCGTACTCTTTCATATCCTATAATATCTTCATAAAAATCAGAGGTAACAGCAGTAGCAAGTTCTTCCTTAAATACTTCAATGCTTTAACCATATGGTTTTCAACTGTTTTAACAGAAATGTTTAATTCTGAGCCAATTTCTTTATAACTTTTATACTCAAAACGGCTAAGCATAAAAACTGTCCTGCATGCCAAAGGCAACGAATCTATAACCTGATTGACTCTTTTGGTAGTTTCCTTTAAAGTGATATACTCATCGATAGAATTTTTTTCACCAGATATTTCTTCAGTAAATAACTTCGCTCTGTTTACCGCATTTTTTTCTTTTCGTAAATAACTGACGCTTCGATTAATGCAGGCTTGATATAAATAATATTTCAGCGTTCCCTGTATAATTAACGTGGAACGGTTATTCCATAACCAGCAAAACACTTCCTGAACAATGTCTTCTGCCACAGCTTCATCAGGTATGATCTTATATACCGCTTTACATAAAGTGTCATACTGTTCTTTAAATAAATTCTCGAAAACTTTTTTATCTAACAAGATTCCCATTACCTGCTTAATGACCTGCTTTTTACGGTCCAGCTCTAAAATAGGTTTTCTTCTTTTTTTGGTACTAATTGCATAAGCTGATTGTTAAAGCCTGAATTTTAGATTCAGGCTTTAATTTTATTTATTATACTCAAATCTTGAAGTAATTAGTTCTGTTCCTATTCCAGATTCAGTGGCAGTAAGAGGATACCCATCCTGATCAAAAGTATACATAGAATTGATCTCTATATCAAGATCTTCGCCTTCATAGTCATAAACCATTTTTGTAATCTCATTTTTAGCAAAAAATTGTGTTGATAATCCCAAAGGATCGAGTATGTATTTGAACCCTTCTGTTATAAATCTATTTTTGTGAGTGCCGTAGGTATAAATAATGTTAGAGTTTAATTCTGGAACTAAAGACGAAGAAGTCACAATTTTTGACACATTACCTCCCTGATAAGTAATAACTGATGTTGCGTATTCAATGCCCTGAAGTTTTTGAACAATTTTAGTTACCAACCCGCCCTCAACTTTATAATTAAGCGTCAGGAGTTCTGTAAAATCGCTGCCGTTGAAGGTTTTTAAATATCCGGTTTCGGGAACGCCATTTTTATAGGTTACCTCAAATATAATAGATACACCAAACTCTTTACTCTCAAATTTGGTTAAATTCCCATTTACATCGTAAGTAATAGTAGTTGTCTGGGTATTTTTTGGATCCTTGAAGGTTATTAAACGTCCACTTGCATCATAATTGAGATTAAAAACAATGTCTTGAGAGCCGTGATTTTCGGTAATCTTTACCAACCTCTTAGAAGATGAGGCAGAATTAGGAGTTGGAGTATTGTCATCATTACATCCAACCAGGGCAGCTACTGCTACCGCAAAAAAAAGAAACAAGTGCTTTTTCATAAAAACGAATTGATTAATTAAAAATTTAGTTATTGCCATCACTATTGGCTTGATTATTTTTGTTATTTAATGCTAATACGGTCTGCCTCGATGTAACCCCTACTGTGTTAAGAATATTAAAATGCAAAGCCTATACTATAATTAAAATAAAAGCTTCCGCCACTATTAATTCTGTTAGGAGAATACACATTTTGTTGTATAGATTGATTGGCCTGTATGGAAATCCATCTGTTTCCGTAGTTAATTCCGGTTTCAAACAAGAACCGTTTAAGGATATAGAATTGTGCACCCACTCCAAGACCTAATCGATTGGAGCTTACATCTTCCTGATAAATCGCATTCCTCTGCCTGTAATTCAATCGTTCGTACGAATATTTAGCATTAGTATAAATGCTTACTATTGAAAACTTAAAAGGATAATACCGAAATTCAGGACTTATATTGAAACCACTTTCTGTCACTTCAGATGGGAAATGATTTTTTCCAATACGAGTTTCTAACTGTAAGCTGAATTTATCAGTAAACATCCGCTCATAACCCAGTAAATAATCTCGATAAAAAGGGCCTACTGGATCCATTTTGAACCGGTTTTGTAACAGTCGGTCTTTAATTGGTTCTTGAGAATAAGTAAGAATTGTAATCATCGAAAAAAATACCGTTAATAAGGCTTTCATTATGAATTCTTTGTTTTTTATTACTAATACGCTTTGCGGACAGTTAACCCCTAACGCAATAAAAAATAAATTTCCAAGACGGTCAATTCTGCAATTGCAGTGGATTACTTCTTACAAACTCATAGCATACAAACAAAGTAGCAGGAAAACTAAGTGCTGAATACCGGAAAAATCCTTAGCGTCTTTGACACAGATAATTATGTGATGAACAAAAAGCTAAACAACATTCCAATATTTTAAACAGGGACATATTATATTGCAACGATGGATACGATATAGCTGAAAAAGATTATAATTTATCTCTTAACAGAGCCCGGTTTGTTTATGAATATTTAGTTAAAAGGGGCATATCTGCAGAACGGATGCGCTTTAAAGGGTTTGGTAGTTCTAAACCTAAAAGATTTCCGGAAGTAACTCCGGAGGATGAAATTACCAATCGGCGGGTTGAGATTGTAATTGATAAAACATATCTCAATTTTTCAATAACCATTACCTATCCTTCAACAAAATTTACCAGTTGATATATTCAAAATCACCAGATTTGTAGGTGGAGCATAGAAATATAAGGGCAATAAGAATGATGTACCAAACAAAAATGAGCAGGTTGGATAACCTTCTATTGAAAAACTTGGATAAAAATGAGTACATATTATTAAATTTTTATGTGTTGTAGAATTTCTGTAATCCATCGATTTGAAAATTCGATATCAAACAGCAGGAAACTGGCGGCAAAAAAATGAAATACTAATAACGCTTTGGGAGTTTTTTCTATAAAATACCATTTGCTTTCTTTAGGAATCAGGTTGGGAATATAACTCAACCTACCCGATACAATTATTCCACCGGCCTGTACTGCCCCCCATAAAAAATAACCCAAGGTAATTTCGTGCCACATACTCAATACGAACATGGACAAAAAAATACTTAAATAAGCTTTTCTGGTAATACTCATAAGAGGCGTAAATACATAATCTCTACACCAGGAGGATAGGGACATGTGATATTTTTGCCAAAACTGAACTACGTTTTCTGACCAAAAGGGATTATTGAAATTTTCCATAACCCGAAATCCCATCAGTAAGGATAGTCCGATTGCTACATCTGAAAAACCGGCAAATTGAAAATAGGCATTTAATGGAACCCGGAGCATTTCGAGATAGTTGGCTAACCAGGGTTTCGTTTCTCTCAATCCGCTGATGAAAATAGGTAATCGGCCACTTAAAAAATAATTTCCTATAATGATGATTTTGGCATATCCATACAAGCAACGCTGTAAACCATTTGAGGCATTCATACTATCCCATCTGCGCCTCCGGAAATCTCTAAGAAAATCTTGAAATCGATGAATAGGACCTACAATTAAGGTTGGTATAAAAAAGAGATAAACTAAATATTCTTCAAATGTATGTAAAGGCACCTTTCTCTTAAACACTTCAAAGGCATAATGAATTTGCCGGAATGTATAATACGAAAGTCCTAAAGGAATGATAATGGCATTGGATGTTATGGCAAAAACGCCCTTTATTTTGAAGTAAAAAAGTAAAAAAACCTGAATTAATATTGCAATGAGTATATTATATCCAAAGGTCAGTTTACTTTTATGTAATAAAAAATAGTTAAGGCACGCTGCTCCCAGTAAAATGCCTAAGGACAGCGGCGAATAAAAGGCTAAAAAGGCAGCCGTAACCAAACCCAATGCTCTTAGTTGAAAAGCTTGGGGCAGTATCCATGAAAAGCATGCAGTGGCAATACTAATCATAAAAACAATATTCAAAATTTGCATTGTTATTTATATTAAAAAGGTTATTGCTTTTATTTTCCTGCTATAGTTCTCCTATCGGCATAAACGATTTCACTTGAGGGATTGATTGGTTCTTGTGCAATTTCACCAAGTAACCAGTCAGAATATTTTTTCATCCCTTTATAATTAAGATGAGCAACATCCATAAAATTATCTGCTGAAAGTTTTCCCTGATATCTCCAATAATCTACATTATACTTCATCTTATACGTTTTAATTAATTCTCGGTATCGAGCTTCATTTTCTCCGGAATGAATAATTTTTTCAAGCTCATTATACCGGGGAATGTGTAAGATGACAATTTTGGTCCCCTTTGCAATAAGTTGTTCTAAGTATGGATTTAAGTACATATTATCCTGCATTTTTTTTATCTTAAATCTCAACCCTTCTTCTCTACTTTCGCTAATCGTAGGAATTACTTTCTGAATCCGGTATGATTTTTTTTGTGGAAATTCTTGAAAAGGGACTGAACCTTTAGCTATCAGGTTTCCATGCAGTCTGAAATTTAGATAATTTGATTGTAGAAGCCTCAAAATAAGCCAATTACTGTTTGCAGGATCCGTTTCTTCTGCTATAAGGCGATCTTCAATACAAAGAATTTTTGGGGGATATTTTAATAACAGATCTAGTACATTAGATTGGTGTGTAAATAGTTTGGTATCGGCATTGGGGCGAAAAATTTTATATACCCGGACATCCCTATTATATTTTGCATTACTTTCATTTCTAAAGTTGGTAGAAAGATCAATACCACTTTCAACAAGAGAGCTGCCCAGTACCACTACGCTTACCGTAGTATCGGGCATTGGTGCAATATAGTTTTTGAGCAGAAATTCGGTCTTTACATCTAACTCTTTATAAACTTTTGGATTTAATTTTACATAAATAAAGGCGGTAAAATATATCGCTGCTATTACAGGGATAAATATTTTCCATATTTTTAATGGTGGAACTTCTTCTATCATCTTAGTTTGTTTTTTACAATTTTTTCAATACCAGAAATACTGTTCGCCGTCATAATTTCAGCAGGGTTCATTCTAATTTTAAACTTATCTTCCAATGCCGTAATAAACATCAAATGCGGCAGTGAATCCCAACCTGAAACAGTAGCAGAGGTACTTTCGGGTTTAATTTCATTACGGGGTACACGGAATGTATTTGATGCGGCATCCATAATGGTTTCTAATATGGTATCTGTTTCATCCATTGAAATAACATCGGTCGAGAAGAATAATCGCTTTACTTCTTCTAATTTTACTTTGCCGGAAATGCCTTTAGGCAGTGACGACATAACCTGTATCTGGTGAGGTACCTTTTCAGGTTCCAGGTTTTGGCGGCAATGGTTAGTTAGCATGTTTTCATTAGCGGCACTATCTTCTTTTAAAACCACACAACTCACTAATTTCTCGCCAAATACCTCATCAGAAATACCGAATGACACACTCTCCATCACATCGGAATGCATGTTAAGTATTTCGGTAACTTCTTCGGGATGAATGTTAAAGCCTCCACTGATAATGAGATTTTTCTTTCTTCCTGTGATACGGTAAAAGCCTTCTTCATCGCAAACAGCTATATCGCCTGTATAGAGCCAATTCTCTTTTAATGCTGATTTTGTGGCAGCCTCGTTATTCAAATAACCGCTCATCACATGATCACCTTTTAACAACAATTCTCCATGCTGGCCCGGCAAAACTTCCTTGCCATCATTATCAATAATTTTTGCTTCACAATCCACAGGTTTGCCTATGGTACCCATTTTAAAGATGTCATCTTCAGGGCCGCAAAAAATGCTTCCAGCCACAGTTTCTGTAAGGCCGTATACATTAACGATTCTCACATTAAATTTATCAGAAAATCTTTTCCATAAGGGTTCTTCCAGATGCGAGGATACAGAAACGATGCATCTAAAGTCTGCTGTTTGAAAGCTGTCTGTGTATCCCTCAGAAAATTTTTCCATGATGGACAACATAGCCGGAGCGGCAAAAAAATGGGTAATACGTAAACGGTATATGCTGTGATATAACTGGCCTATTTGGCTAATGTCAAATTTAAACGGACGGTACCATTCGGATTGCGTATATAGCGCTAATACAGGCCCTTGTATCATACCATCCGCATGGTACAAATTGAGTATGTTTAAAATCCGGCTGTTTTTAGTAAGCCCATACACTTTTGTTAAGGTATCCAAATGTGTAAACAGGTTTTTATGAGTAATTATTACGCCTTTATTATCTGAAGTTGTACCGGAAGTATAAATGATATACGCAATTGCATTTTCATCAATAGTATCTGGAAGTTTAGCTTTCTGGGGGTCAATGTTGTTTAAAATTCCAGGATAATATTGATCCTCTGCAGTTGAATTCTTAGGTCCATTTTTGCCGAATAACCTTTCAAAGAAAGTCTCTTTTTCCTGTGAGTCTCTTTTTTTGCAACTAATAACGGTTTTTGTCTTATCTATTTGCCAATCATCAACCAACGACTCCGTTACAATATATCCAGCTGGTGTTGATGCGGCAATAATAGATTGTGCCCTTTCTTTTTTTACTGTACTATCAATTAATACGGTAGCAATACCCATCCGCAATGCCGCGATAAAAAAGAGCATGGTATCGTAATCATCCGCTACAGATAAAATGATCCTGTCTCCCTTTTTGATTCCTTTTTCATCTAAGAGAACAGCAATTTTTTTTATTTCTAATAAGAATTGTTGATAGGTAAAAGAGCGATGGTTAATAACTGCATAAGTTGCTTTATCTTTATTTTCTGCTTTTTTAAATACGTCTATAATATTCATGATAAGTTTTTTAGGTAATTAAAGGGGGTTAGATTAGGTGGTTGAGAGTAAGGTATTGGCCCTGTTATCTTATAGCAGGACCATTTTCTTTACTTCTTCTAATTGAACTTTACCGGAAATACCTTTAGGTAAGGAGGACAAAATTTTGATTTGATGGGGCACTTTTTCAGGTTCTAAATTTTGACGGCAATAATCGGTTAATATCATTTCGTTAGCCCCGCTATCCTGTTTCAAGGCTACGCTGCTAATCAATTTTTCGCCAAATATTTCATCTGAAATACCAAATGATACACTTTCTAACACATCGGGATGCATGTTAAGTATTTCAGTAACTTCTTCAGGATGAATATTAAAGCCACCGGAAACGATAATATTTTTCTTTCTTCCGGTTATCCGATAAAATCCTTCTTCATCGCAAATGGCTATGTCTCCTGTATAAAGCCAGCCATCTTTTAATGCTGATTTCGTGGCAGTTTCATTATTCAAATAACCGCTCATTACGTGGCTGCCTTTTAAAAGCAGTTCTCCGGGCTGTCCTTGCAAAACCTCTTTTCCATCTTCGTTAATAATTTTCGCTTCGCAATCTACGGGTTTGCCTATTGTTCCTATTTTAAAGGAATCTTCTCCGGGGCCACAGAAAACGCTTCCAGCTACTGTTTCTGTAAGTCCGTAAACATTCACAATCCTAACATTAAATTTTTCTGAAAATCTTCTCCAAAGTGGCTCTTCTATATGCGAGGATACAGAAATGATAAACCGGAAATCTTTACTTCCAAAACTGCTTTCATATCCGTTAGAGAGTTTATCCATAATAGATAATATACTGGGGACACAGAAAAAATGTGTAATTCCTGCTTCTGATATGCTGTTAAATACTTCTCCAATTTTACCAATACCTAATTTAAAAGGCCGATGCAATGTACATTGGGCATATAAAGCAAGGATGGGCCCTTGTATAATACCATCAGCATGATAAAGATTGAGCAAATTAGATATCCGGTCATTTTCGGTTAAACGGTAAACTTTTTTTAACGTGGCTAAGTGTGTAAACAGATTTTTATAGGTGATTAATACACCTTTATTAGCCGAAGTTGTACCCGATGTATACATGATAAAGGCAATGGAACGTTCATCAATATATTCCGGAAGCTTTGCTTTTTCAGGATTAACATTTTCCATTACTTTAGGGTAACACTGCAAACCCAAACTTTCATTTTTCGAATCGCTTTTATCCATTCGTTTAATGGGGATGATTGGTTTGCCACAATCAATTGCCCAATAATCAATCAATGATTCTTCAACAATGTAAGCATCGGGTTTAGATTCCCTAATAATTGAACCCGCTCTTTCTTTCTTTACACTACTGTCCATCAATACCGTAGCAACTCCCAGTCGCAGCGCTGCAATTACAAAAATTGTAGTATCTACGTCGTTGCTTGCCGATAAAAGGATAGTGTCTCCTTGATGGATTCCTTTTTCCTCAAAAAGAACAGCAATTTTTTTTACCTCAACGAGAAGCTGTTGATACGTTAAAGAACTATCATTAATAGTCGCAAATAGGTTTCTACTGTTTTCAAGCGTCGTGAAGGTTTCAAGAATATTCATTTTATAAATGGTTAATTATGAAAGGTGTGGTCTTTTTTTATTCTAATATTTTCATAGATGTAGTCTGTCGTCTTTTGCAATTCACTAAACCGTCGTTAAATAATATTTGTTTTAACCGCATCCATGTTTCATATATTTTTTGCTTTTTTCTGGTGAAACTGACATTTGCTTATTAGGAATGAAACACCACCAGATCGCCTAAAAGACTAACTTGCAAAAAGAATTAGCAGATGAGTTATTGAGGGGCTTTTTCTATTGATTTAACCACATATGAAAGCCATCAAACGAAAAAGATATGATTACGCGGCAGGTTTTTTTGTAAAAAAACGTTCAGCGAACTTCTACATCAATTTTACGTATATTCCACAAAGCGAATTATGTTTTAAATTTATATGGATTCAAAGAGTCCTTCCCAAACTAGGGTTACCGCACTTACTACGGCAAGCATTATAGAGCAAAAAAGACAAGTCTTTTTTACCCGAATTATTTATACTACCCTAACAGCTACAGGGTTATCAGTTTTTGTAACACTCTATAACAAAACTTATGGGGCTGCTGTAGTGGATGGTTGTATTTTCTTAATTAATCTGTTCTGCCTTATTCTTAATAAACAAGACTATTATAAAGCGGCTAGACTTCTTGCTATCACCACACTGATTACAGCACTAACGGGTCTCATTACTTTATACCCAATTGAAACCGGCTTATATATTTTTTACCTGCCTATTTCTGTAGCCGGTTTTGCCCTATTTGCTCCCGAAGAAAAAAAATACAAAATCATATTAACTATACTAACCATTATTTTTTCTATTGTGGTCGTTGTTTTTAAGATAGACATGGGAATAAAACTCCCTATCTCAACGCAGGATATGGAACGTAGCTATACTTTCAACTTTTTAGTAGCTATGATATTCACTTGGGTATCTATTGATTTCTTGATGAAAGCAAATGCCGAAGCCGAGATAAGACTGGAGGAGCTTGCTCAGACTCTGGAAAAAAAGAACCAGCAACTGGAAGATACAAACAAGGATCTGGACCGCATTATTTATAGTACCACACATGATCTTCGCTCTCCTTTGGCTTCTGTAAAAGGTTTAACGGATCTGGCGACTGCTGAAACAGAAAATACCACCTTACAGGAGTATTTTTCTATGATAAAAACGCAGATAAATAAACTAGATACTTTTATTCTAGACATGCTTGAATTATCTAAGCAATCAAAGGATGAAGTAAAGAGTAGCTGGATAAACCTATCCGAAACTGTAAATGAAATTTTAGATAACTTAAAATTCATGGATGGCTTCAATCAGATTAAGTTTGACCTGTCACTTAATCCTCATCAGATATTCATTGATAAAAGAAAATTTACAGCCATTATTAATAACCTCGTATGTAATGCTGTAAAATATCACGATTACTCTAAAGAATCTCCTTATATTAAAGTTACTGCCACATATGCCAATGGCGTATTGAAAATGGTTATTTCAGATAATGGGTTAGGTATTTCTAAAGAAAATATAAAAAACATTTTTAATATGTTTTACCGTGGCTCTGAGCAATCTACAGGTTCTGGGTTAGGTCTGGCCATTGTTACACATACCTTAGAAAAGTTAAATGGCAAAATAGCTGTAGAATCGGAAGAAGGAAGAGGAACTACCTTCACTGTTACCTTTTCAACAAGCGTAAAATAATTAGCTATCTAACCGACCCTTCATTAAAATTGTCTCACAAAGAATCAATTCCGTAAGCTCAATTGAGAAATGTTACCCCCCTATGAACATTAATTTGAGTAACAAAATTCTATTTTTTAACTTCGGGCACTTTGTTAACCTTGTTTAAATTTAACATCCATGAAAGTAACCGTAATTGGAGCCGGAGCAGTAGGTGCAACTTGTGCCGATAATATTGCAAGGAAAGAGCTTGCTGAAGAATTAATTTTATTAGATATTAAAGAAGGCTTTGCTGAAGGTAAAGCGATTGATATGATGCAAACCGCGGCCTTATTGGGTTTCGACACCAAAATAACCGGGGTTACGAACGATTATAGTAGAACCGCAGGGTCTGACGTGGTTGTGATTACTTCAGGATTACCCCGTAAACCGGGAATGACTCGTGAAGAGTTGATTGGAGTAAATGCCGGAATTGTAAAGGGGGTTACCGAAAACGTGTTAAAATATTCGCCTAACACCATCATCATTGTGGTATCTAACCCGATGGACACGATGAATTATCTCACGCTTAAAACTTCGGGCTTACCTAAAAACCGTATTCTGGGAATGGGTGGTGCTTTAGATTCGGCTCGCTTTAAGTATTACCTGAGCCAGGAATTAGGCTGTTCTCCGGCTGATTTAAATGCCGTGGTTATTGGCGGACATGGTGATACCACCATGATCCCGCTAATTAAACACGCAACCTGGAACAGTATTCCAGTAACGCAATTCTTAAAGCAGGAACAGCAAGATAAAATTGTTGCGGCCACGATGGTTGGTGGTGCAACCTTAACTGGTTTAATTGGAACTTCAGCATGGTATGCCCCTGGTGCCGGAACTGCAGCGATGGTAGAAAGCATTCTTCGCGACGAGAAGAAACTAATTTCCTGTGGCGTTGTCTTAGATGGCGAGTACGGCCAAAAAGATATTTCGCTGGTGGTGCCGGTGGTTTTAGGCAAAAATGGATGGGAGAAAATCGTTGACTTCAAATTAAGTACCGAAGAACAGGCTACATTTAACAAAAGCGCCGACGCAGTTCGAAACATGAACCAAGTATTATCAGATTCAAAACTGATTTAGGTGATCACAATCCCTTTAGAAATTATACATCTTCAAGACGATGGCTTCCACATTTTAGTGGAAGTTGTTGTTTTTGGGCAATCCTTCAAAGCGGTATTGGATACCGGAGCATCGAAAACTGTATTTGATAAAAACACCATTGAACAATACGTGGATAAAGAAACGCTCTTATTAAGTGATAAACTTTCTACCGGCTTGGGCACCAATTCGATGGAAAGTCATGAGCTTATTTTACCCGAATGGTGTATGGGTAATTTTAAATTACAGGATACGCATATTGCTGTACTCGATCTATCTATGATTAACCACGCTTACCAAATGTTAGAAATTGGTGCTATTATCGGGGTAATAGGCGGAGATATTTTGATGCAGTACGGGGCCGTAATCGATTATCCTCAGGAAAAATTATTTTTCCAATCTCTCCCTTTCACCAGTTAAACAAAAGATACCATGAAAAAAGATATTGAAGAAAAAGAAGACGTGATAAAATTTGTCAATACTTTTTATAAGAAAGTAGAGACTGACCCGATAATTGGGTATATTTTTACTGATATTGCCAAAGTAAACTGGCAGTACCACCTGCCTAAAATGTACGATTTTTGGGAATCCATTCTCTTTGGCAAAGCCCTATTTAAAGGCAATCCGATGGAAGTACACTTCAAATTAAACCAAAAGCAATCCTTAGGCTTAGAAGAATTCAATCGGTGGAAGGAGTTATTCTTTGAAACGATCGATGAACTTTTTGAAGGCGAGCTGGCCACGGAAGTCAAAAAGAAAGCCGGCTCCATAGCCGATTTAATGCACTTTAAAATTCATTCGTCAGCACACACACAAATTAAGGTAAAACCAATAGAATAACCTTCGCCGGTAGGAGAAGGTTCTCTCTTCGAAACAAAACTAATTGTAGTTTTAAGGGCTGTTTTTACATATTCATCGTGTGTTCGATGCCCGAAATTCAAATCCTTTGCCTGCGTCTGTATAAGTATGGCGTTGGCATTCCTTTTTAGAAAACACTGCCAGGATAACAATACCTTGACAGCCCCATCAAAATCTTGATATTTTAAGAAACTACCGTCATAATTTGTCCGGTTAATACACCTTCTACACTTTTCACATAGGCTGCCACTACCTTGTCCATCTTTACAGGAATATGTCCCTGAAAATACGGATGAATTTGTGGTGAATCTTCTACTACTCCAGGGTTTATCACATTAATCCGAACGTTGTTTTCCAATTCGATCGCTGCACCGATAACAAATCCATCCACAGCAGCATTCACAGAACTGATATTTGCGCCATATACTATTGGATCACTAGACAATGTACCCGAAGAAAGTGTAAAAGAACCTTTGGGGTTAATGCGTTTTTGCCCTTCCAACACCAAGGTAACCTGGCCTAATAATTTATCATGCAACCCTTTTTTAAAATCTTCAGCAGTCATGTCTTTCAATAGCCCAAAATGAGCATTACCTGCAGTGCTTACGAGTGCATCGAACGGACCGACCTTTTCAAACATGGCTTTGATAGATTCCGGAGAAGTAATATCAACTGTTACATCTCCACTAGTTCTACCCGCCTTGATCACTTCATGGCGCTTGCTTAATTCAGCAGTTACTAATCTGCCAATGGTACCATTGGCACCAACAATTAAAATTTTCATAGTTTGTGTTTTCTCTTTTTAATACAATACAAAAATGCAAAGCATAAACCCTAGAAAAACTTAAGGTATATTAAGAAAATAGTTACAACACCATTTTTTTTCGTATAGCACTGAGAAACTCAGGAGTAATGCCTAAATAGGATGCTACCATATATTGAGGTATACGTTGCTCAATCTCGCGATACCTGGCCAAGAAATCAATATAGCGTTGTTCCGCTGTTTGGCTCATCGAATTAATGGTACGCTCTTGCAGCGAAACGTAAGCGCTTTGCATTTTTAATCGAAAAAAGCGTTCCATAACCGGTATTTCTTTAAAAACAATTTCCAGAGCATCCTGATGAATTTGCAATACAGTACTGGACTCAACCGCCTGTACAAAATACTTAGCTGGTGTCTTTGTCAGATAGCTGTAAAGGTCATTTATCCACCAATTTTCAATACCAAATTGTAAAATATGTTCTTGAACATTGTCATCAAGATAATAGCTCCTGAAGCATCCTTTTGCTATAAAAGTCATATGAGATGCTATTTCACCTGGATGAAGAAGTATCTCCTTTCTTTCGAGCGTTTTAGATTTGAATAATTTAATAATCAAATCAATATCCGAATCGTTAATAGATACCAGTTGTTTAATATGATGAATAAGAAGATCGTGTTCTTGCATTTTTAAATGTTACAGCATGCAAAATTACAAACTGTTATCAAAGCATAAGTTCTATACTTTTATCTACTTTGCAAGTCTAAAGGAAAACCTTAATAAGGGCATAGCTTTTTTCTTGTCAGGATATTTCATTTTTGTCAAATAAATTTTTAAAAATCCGTGTCAATAATATACCTGCCAGTGCTCCAATAGCAAAAATGGATAGAAACTCGACTGTTCGAATACTTCCATCAGAAATAATTCTAAAATAGTTTCCAATAGAAATTACTAAGAGAACTGCTGTAATAATAATTGCTTTGTTTTTCATTTTATTTCTGTTTTTAATTTTTCTATTCGTTTGATATTTAAGCGTTTAGGGAGGGCAATTTCGGCATTGATGGTATTCAAATTGTTCTTAAAAAATATTCTCCCAGTACCTGCTAACGAAGGTACTTAAAAACGAAAATAATTGTAGTTTTATGACTATTATTTTATTCATCCAATTATGTTTAACATACTCAAATTCAAGTCCTACATATTTTTAAGTCTGATCATTCTTTCTTATGCTACCGCAAATGGTCAATCTTACTCAAACGGCATGGTGGTTTCGGCACATCCGGAAGCCTCTAAAGTTGGTCTTGATATTTTAAAAAAAGGTGGCAATGCAATAGATGCCGCCGTAGCCGTACAATTCGCGTTGGCGGTGGCGTACCCCAATGCGGGCAATATTGGCGGAGGTGGTTTTATGGTTTATCGCTCTCAATCAGGAGAAACAGCCACACTGGATTTTCGAGAAAAAGCGCCTGCAGCAGCCAACAGAAATATGTACCTGAACGAAACCGGAAATGCCATTACCGATAAAAGTTTGTATGGGCATTTGGCATCCGGCGTTCCCGGCTCAGTTGACGGCATGGTTAAAGCACATGCCAAATACGGAATATTAACCTGGACGGATGTGTTGCAGCCCGCTATAGATTTAGCATGGAAGGGGTTCCCGGTAACCCAAAAACAAGCGGCGGAACTAAATCGTAACAAAGAAGAATTTAAGAAATATAATCCCAATGGAACAGCTTTAATCAAAGATTCGCCTTGGGCAGCGGGAGATAAACTCGTGCAAAAAGAACTCGCCCACACGCTGCAACTCATCCGTGATAAAGGCCGGGCTGGATTTTACGAGGGCAGCGTAGCAAAAGCTATTGTAGCCGAAATGAAACGCGGTTGGGGATTGATTTCTACAGAAGATTTAAAAAACTATCAGGCCATTTGGCGAACTCCCGTTATCGGAAATTATAAGGGATATAAAGTCATCACCATGCCCCCTCCATCCAGTGGTGGTATTGCCTTAATGCAATTGCTGCAATCGGTTGAGCCTTATCCTCTGAAACGTTGGGGATTTAATTCAGATTCTACTGTACAGTTGATGATTGAGGCAGAGCGCCGGGTATATGCCGATCGGGCAGAATATCTGGGCGATCCGGATTTTTATAACGTTCCACAGCAGCATTTACTTGATCCGACTTATCAATCAGGGCGAATGAAAACGCTTAACTGGAACCAGGCAACATTAAGTTCTGAAATAAAAGCCGGAACATTTAACAGGAAAGAAAGTGAAGAAACCACCCATTTTTCTATTGTTGATAAAGCAGGTAATGCCGTAGCTATTACGACCACATTAAACGGTTCTTATGGATCGTTAGTAGTTGTAAAAGATGCTGGATTCCTTTTAAATAATGAGATGGATGATTTCTCTGTAAAACCTGGTACGCCTAATATGTATGGATTGGTTGGTGGC
>JANWIB010000077.1 GCA_025450155.1 Sphingobacteriaceae bacterium | reverse complement strand
ATTAAGAGAAATGTATCCAAGCTTGCTTTACAATATGAATGACGGCAAGCAGAAAGAATACCCCACCAATACTCCGGTTAATAATCCGACTACTTAAGGCAAAGCGATCCTGGATGTATTGAGCAAAACGGGCAAAAAGATAAAGACAGATAAATGCTCCTATAGATGCGCCAACTGAGAAAATTTCCAATCCCCATCCGGCAGTGGTAATCCAATGATTAGAGATAAGATACGTACCACCAATCATCCAGAAAGGAATTTGCATCGGGTTGAGGATTCCCAGAATAATTCCATAACGCACACTATCACGACGACGATATTCAACATTTTTAGGATGCTCGGCCATATTCAAGACAACAACCCCCATGATCAGGAACATCACTATTAAAATCCAATCCAGCGCATTCAACCATTTTTCATGCGAAGCAAACCATTCAGCAAAACGCATTAAAACATAGGTAAATAATCCCTCTACCAAAGAAAAAGCAGTGATAAAATAAAGGGCTTGTTTCATCCCCCGGTTAACTGAAATCTGTACCGAAGTAAGATTTATGTTTCCCAACGGAATGTATCCTACAAAATTTATAATTACAGCTACCGAAAAGGTTAGAAACATCATCACCAGCAAAAGTAAAACCTTTTCCCTGATTGTACCATGCCTTTACTAAAAAAGCATTGGGTAGAGTGCGGTTTTATTATTTCTGCCTCCAGTTTTATCGTTTTTGTATGGAAGCAGTCAGTGAACCACCAGCATGTAGACGCTTGCGGCAGCAATGAGAGGAGTATACACCCTTCGGCAGACGCAGATTGACAGGACAGC
Organism: Sphingobacteriaceae bacterium; assembly: GCA_025450155.1. Lineage (GTDB taxonomy): Bacteria > Bacteroidota > Bacteroidia > Sphingobacteriales > Sphingobacteriaceae > JANWIB01. The sequence goes on along the minus strand of JANWIB010000077.1, from coordinate 9,584 downwards.
AGTCATGGTGAGCTGGTCGATTGTTATTATAATTTTACTTATTACTTACATAAGTTGTCCTAACTTTGATCTACTGCCAATATTGACAGTAGAATACTAATCTATATCTTAAAAATGACACAAAATCAAGAGGGCAATCTGCCCAAAGCAACACCTGAGCAAGTTCTCCAATCCATAGTTGACGGAATTAATACGGGAAATCTTGACGCTCTTTTATCGCTTTATGAGCCTGAGGCCGGTTTTGCGACTCAGCCTGGCATCCTTACTCATGGCTTGGCGGGTGTCCGTGAAGGACTGGCCGGTTTTATTGGAATGAAGGGTAAGCTCGATCTCAAAGTGACAAAGGTCCTTCAGGCCAGTGATCTGGCCCTTGTAATTGGAGTTTGGTCATTCACTGGTACTGGACCAGACGGCGAACCGGTGACGCTGGCGGCAAATAATGCGGATGTTCTGCGTCGTCAGGCAGATGGTTCCTGGCGCTTCGTAATCGACAACCCTTGGGGAACGGATTGAGTACTTTGGGAATAAGACTCTAACTGGTCTTAGCGAGACGCTAAGACCTCCTCTAATCGCTTCGACCCTGATTTCTGTAGTTTATGTGAATGTTAGACTATCCTTGGCTGCTGCAAATGTCCACGTTTGTGAATTGAATAGCTGAATTTCCTTACTTTTATTCATTCAAAGTTATGATATGAACGGACCAAATCCTTCAGTGCTGCATCCATTAGCACATTACCAGAAACTGGTATTCCTTAAAAATTTAGTCAGCAACCCTAATATCCAAGTTGGCGACTTTACCTACTATGATGATTTTGAAACCCCAGCCAATTTTGAAAAAAACGTACTGTATCATTTTGATTTTATAGGTGACAAATTGATTATTGGGAAATTTTGTGCTATTGCCTCGGGTGTTAAGTTTATCATGAACGGAGGTAATCATGAAACTACCCCCATTTCAACCTACCCCTTCGCCATCTTTGAAAACGGGTGGGAGAAGCTGATGGAAGGTGTAAATTTATCTGAGAAATATCCCTCAAAAGGTGACACGATCATTGGCAATGATGTATGGATTGGACACGATGCCATGATTATGCCTGGCGTTAAAATTGGAAACGGCGCCATTATAGGTACACGGGCAGTGGTAACCAAAGATGTACCAGATTATGGCATTGTAGGTGGAAATCCTGCCCAGTTAATACGAAAACGTTTTGATGACGAAACCATAACACGTTTGCTCGACATTTCCTGGTGGGATTGGGATACTGATAAAATAACCAGGCATTTACAACTGATAAATGCGAAAGATGTAAATGCGTTACAACAAGTAAAATAAAAAATATAAAAAACCAGCTTGGTGCTATGAAACCGCAATGGAGTAGGTAATTGCTACACCTCCACTGACCAGCATATTATGTACCGAACAATATTTTTTAACGGCAAGTTCGGCAGCTTTTTCGGCTTTGGTCAGATCAATATTTCCAACTAGTTTAAATGCCATGTGAATTTTAGTAAACACTGCAGGAACTTTATCCGTCCGTTCACCAGCTACAACTACCGAAAAATCGGTTATCTCCTGACGTTGTTTTTTTAAAATAGATATCAAATCCAAAGCACTGCAAGAGCCTAAAGCAATAAGCACCAATTCCATAGGACGAACACCCAAGCCCTGTCCACTAATTTCCGGAGATCCGTCAATATGTACTTTTACATTTCCAGAACCGCTGGCCTCAAAATGCACAGCATCGTTTACGCGTTTTAGTTCTACCTTCATCTGATTACTTAGAATGAATCAAGGCTTGATTGATATCTTCAAGAATATCCACTATATCTTCTAACCCTACAGATATCCGAATGCTTCCAGAACGGATTCCCAATTGTTCCCGTTCCTGTTCACTCAACTTTGAATGGGTTGTAGAAGCCGGATGGGTTGCAATAGAACGTGAATCGCCCAGATTAGACGTAATTAGTATCATTTTTAGGGCATCTAAAAAGCGTTTCGCCCGTTCAAAGCCACCTTTAATAACAAAGGTTACAATACCGCCCCCCTGCTTCATTTGCTTTTTAGCTAATTCGTATTGCGGATGCGAAGGCAAAAACGGATAGCGAGCTGTTTCCACTTCGGGATGTTGTTCCAGTACTTCGGCTACTTTTAAAGCATTACTGCAGTGCCGATCCATCCGCAGCGGTAAAGTTTCCAGGCTTTTTGAAAAAATCCAGGCATTAAAAGCAGACATGGCCGGGCCGGTATGACGAATAAAGAACATCAACTCTTTGATCAACTCTTTACGACCAACCACAACACCCCCTAACACACGACCCTGTCCATCCATATATTTGGTAGCCGAGTGACTTACCAGATCGATGCCATATTGAATGGGTTTTTGCAGGTAGGGCGTGGCAAAACAGTTATCTACATTTAAAATAATATGCGGGTATTTTTTCTTAAACCCGCCCAGCCATTCTAAATCTACCAGTTCCAGGCCCGGATTGGAAGGTGTTTCTAAAAAGATCATTTTCGTTTCGGGGCGAATAGCAGCCTCCCATTCATCGGGTTTTGAAGCATCCACATAGGTACTGGTAATACCCCAACGCGGAAATAGCTGAGTTAATAACTGATGGGTAGACCCGAAAACCGAACGGCAGGCGATAATATGATCGCCGCTTCTTAACAATCCTGCAAAGGAAGCGAACACAGCCGCCATTCCCGACGAAAATGCCAAACCGTCTTCGGCGCCTTCCAGTTCACATACTTTGGTTATAAACTCGGTGGTATTGGGGTTTGAATACCGGGAGTAAATATTACCTTCTTCCTCATCAGCAAAGATGGCTCTTCCCTGCTCAGCATCATCAAAAATAAAACTCGATGTTAAATACAAAGGCACTGAATGCTCTCGGTTGAATGAGCGCTTGGCCTGGCTTCTTATAAGTTTAGATTGTTCTTTCATTTCTCAATTAATTCAGCTGCAAAAAACGCCCGGTATACGAATTTTTCTGTTTTATTAAATCTTCGGGAATCCCTTCGAAAACAACGTCTCCACCTTTTTCTCCACCTTCGGGACCAATATCAATTACCCAATCGGCACATTTTATCACATCCATATTGTGTTCTATAACCAGAATGGTATTGCCCTGATTCAGTAAGGCATCAAAAGATTTTAGCAGTTTTTTAATATCGTGAAAATGCAGACCCGTTGTAGGCTCGTCAAAAATAAAAAGCGTTTTACTGCTGTTATTTCCTTTGATTAAGAAGGATGCCAGTTTGATACGCTGTGCTTCCCCACCAGATAACGTATTCGAGGATTGCCCCAAATGAACATATCCTAAGCCAACATCTACTAAGGGTTGAATTTTATTGATGATTTTAGGTTCGTCTTTAAAAAACTTCAAGCCCTCTTCAATGGTCATTTCCAATATCTCCGACACATTTTTTTCTTTATAAGTAATGTCCAATACATGTTGCTTAAACCGATGACCATTACAAGATTCGCAGGGTAGATAAATATCGGCCATAAATTGCATTTCAATTTTCACTTCACCCTCGCCCTGACAAACATCGCAGCGACCACCTTCCACATTAAAGGAAAAAGCAGCGGGTTTCAATCCGGCGGATTTGGCGGCAGGCTGATTGGCATACAAGTTGCGGATTTCATCCCATGCTTTTACATAAGTTACCGGATTAGAGCGGGATGATCTCCCGATCGGATTCTGATCTACTAACTCTACCTGTTCTATTTTATCGGCATCTCCTTCAATACTGTCATATGCACCGGTTATTTCCCCGGAATAATTGCCAATCGCTTTTTGTAATGCGGGTTGAAGAATACGCTTCACTAAACTGGTTTTCCCCGAACCCGAAACCCCGGTTACACAAGTAAAAACATTGAGTGGAAACTTTATATCAACATTTTTCAGATTATTTTCCCGGGCTCCTTTTATCTCAATAAAATCATTCCATTTCCTACGTTTTTGAGGCGTTTCAATCGCTTCTTTTCCACTAAGATATTTTCCGGTTAAACTATTTTGGTCTTTTATAATTTCGGTATACGTTCCGGCAAAAACTAAATTCCCACCATGCGTTCCAGCCTCGGGGCCAATATCAATTAAATGATCGGCAGCTTGCATAATCTCCTTTTCATGCTCTACTACAATCACTGTATTTCCTACATCCCGCAACGATTTCAGAACTCCTATCAGGCGATGCGTATCGCGGGGGTGAAGCCCAATACTTGGTTCATCTAACACATAGATCGACCCAACTAACGAGCTTCCTAAAGAGGTAGCCAGATTGATACGTTGCGATTCTCCGCCAGAAAGTGTGTTTGAAAGTCGGTTTAAAGTAAGGTACCCCAAGCCAACATCATTCAAAAACTTTAAGCGATTGGTTATCTCAGTCAACAGCCGTTTTCCTATTTTCAGTTGATTTTCTGTTAACTCCAAATGCTGGAAAAAATCCAATGCCTTATCTAAAGGCATCAAAACAATATCTGTAATTGATTTTTCGGCAATTTTCACGTAGGAAGCATCCTGACGAAGCCGGCTTCCTTTACATTCGGGGCAGGTGGTTTTTCCGCGATACCTGGACAACATCACCCGATACTGAATCTTATAGGTTTGTTCTTCCAGATGCTTAAAAAACTCGTCAAGCCCCGAAAAGTATTGGTTTCCAAGCCATAACAATTGTTGCTGTTCAGCAGTTAGTTGATTATAAGAACGATGAATAGGAAAATCAAATTTTAAGGCATTTTTTATCAATACATCCGCCCATTCACTCATTTTTTCACCACGCCAGGGGGCAATAGCACCATCGTATACCGATTTGGTTTTATCGGGTATCACCAAATCCTCATCAATTCCAATCACTTTTCCATATCCTTCGCAACGTTTGCAAGCTCCGTAAGGGTTATTAAAACTGAAGAAATTGGGCGATGGCTCTTCAAAACGCATTCCGTCTAATTCAAAACGATCACAGAAAAAATGGCTTTTTTCATTTTCTTCGATAAAGCAATCGCCCTTTCCTTCAAAAAAAGCAATTTGTGCAGAATCAGCTATACGGCTTAAGGTTTCTTCTTCTGAGTTCACAGTAATCCGGTCAACAATAATCCGAACCTCATTGGCACTATGTAACTGCTCATTCTCAACTGAAACGTCTTCTAATATATCTTCGATACGAAATAACTTACCATCCAGATAAATCCTTAAAAAACCTTTTTGCAACAACACAGCAAGCTCTTCTTTCAACGTGCGGTTATTGTGGGGATGTAATGGGCAAGAAATGGTAACTGAAGTATCGACAGGCAGTTTAGCAATAAAGTTAACCACATCAGTAACGGTATCTCGCTTCACTTCTTTTCCTGAAATTGGGGAAAACGTTTTGCCGACTCTGGAGAACAAAAGTTTAATATAATCGTAGATTTCTGTAGAAGTTCCAACGGTTGAGCGGGGATTACTGGTTATTACTTTTTGCTCAATAGCTATGGCTGGGGCAATTCCTTTGATATAATCCACATCGGGTTTATTCATTCTCCCCATAAATTGCCTGGCATAAGCAGAAAGGCTCTCTACATACCGACGTTGCCCTTCGGCATATAAGGTATCAAAAGCAAGAGATGACTTTCCAGAACCTGACATTCCCGTAATCACGACGAGTTCATTCTTGGGAATATTAACATCAATATTTTTGAGATTATGTACGCGTGCTCCTTTAATTAAAATATATTTCTGCGGATCTTCTGCTGATTCTTTACCCATTTGAGGAAACAATTTTTCAACCCATTTCGTATCAATGATTGTTGATTGGAAAGCGGCTTTCTACTATAAGCCTACAAAAGTACACATTAGATCGGAAATAAGTTTTTCTCTAATGCACTTGCATCTACAAGAAATAATTGCTTTATTTGGGGATAGAAATCTAACGAAAACACCTTAAAAGGAGAAAACATATCGAAAAAACTCTACTTAATTAACTTTTAAATTATTACATAAAAGGGGAATTTAAAGTAGGAGTCCTATGAAACTTCAAGCAAAAAGCGACCAGGAGTTGGTACATCTGTACACCTCGGGTCTGGAGGCAGGTTTAGAAGAACTGTTAACGCGGCATAAAGCAAAAATCTATACATCCATTTATCTACTGGTAAAAGACAATTATCTGGCTGAAGATATTTTTCAGGATACTTTTATTAAGGTTATCAGAACACTTAAAGCTGGGAAGTACAACGAAGAAGGGAAATTCTTGCCGTGGGTACTTCGTATTGCTCATAATTTAGTCATTGATCATTTTAGAAGAGACAAGAGAACGCCCATAATTACCAACGGCGATGGATTTGATATCTTTGATGTGCTACAGTTCTATGACGAAAGTATGGAAGACCGCATGGTGCGTGAACAAACCTATAAAGACCTGAGACAAATGGTACAGCTGCTCCCCTCAGAGCAGAAAGAAGTGTTAATTATGCGCCATTATGGCGAGTTGAGCTTTAAAGAAATTGCAGAAATAACCAATGTAAGCATTAATACGGCATTGGGCAGAATGCGCTATGCACTAAACAACCTTAGAAAAATGATGATAGAAAAAGAATTGAGCTTAAAGCAGTATTAATAAATTTTTTCATCGTCATAAAATATTATATTAGCAATACCGTTTTTCTTAAAAGAAAATATTAAATGTATTGCTTATGGCTCAAACCTCTACTCCTGTTATTAAAACCGCAAACAGTATTCAAGACGAATGCGCTATGGAAAGTTTAAGCGGAGATGATGAACAATTTTATGCTTCCATTCAGCCCAGACTTAAGAAATTAGTTAAACAGCCAAAGTCTGAAACTATAGAAGCAATTTTAAAGTATTCAAAATCCTTATAAGTTGGGGGTTGCATTTTAAAACGCAACCCCAACTTATTTTTTAATGGGGCAATCTGTTATCTTTGTACATGCTTAGAAAAGATAGGTACAAAGCTTTCATTGAATACTTTTCAACGCATCAACCTGATGCAAAAACAGAATTAAATTACTCCACCCCTTACGAACTATTAGTTGCAGTCATTCTTTCGGCACAGTGTACTGATAAGCGAATCAATCAAATCACGCCGGCCTTATTTGAACGTTTTCCTGACCCTTACATTTTAGCCGCCTCAACTCCCGAAGAAGTTTTTACATATATTAAATCTGTTAGTTACCCCAATAACAAAGCAAACCATTTAGTGGGAATGGCTAAGGTTTTAACTTCTCAATTTAATGGAGAAGTTCCAGCTGCCATAGAAGACCTTCAGAAAATGCCGGGGGTTGGCAGAAAAACAGCCAATGTTATTTCTTCTATTGTTTACGAAGCCCCTGCACTAGCCGTAGACACGCACGTTTTTCGGGTGGCCAACCGTATAGGGCTTGTACAAAATGCTAAAACACCCTTAGCTGTCGAAAAACAATTGGTAAAGTTCATTCCTAACAAAATGATTCGACATGCACATCATTGGCTAATTTTACATGGCCGATATATTTGTGTTGCCCGTAGGCCTAAATGCGAAATTTGCCCCCTAACTCATTTTTGTCAATATTATGAGTATCAGCAAAAAGGCAAAATGTTAACAGAGCCTGCTTACAATGTACAGAAAAAGGAAAAAATAAAAGTTAGCAACAAGGCGATTAAAATTGGTCAAGCATTAAAAAAATATGCTGTAAAAGAAGAGGATAGATTCTTAAAAAAATAATTTTTAACTTTCTGTTCAACAGAATATTATTTTTTTGATAAAAAAATTAGCAAAATAACATAAAAAGAAATAACTTCGCATTCGATTAAACTAAAAATATGAGCAACGCTGATAAATTAAAAGCTTTACAACTTACATTGGATAAGTTGGAAAAATCATACGGTAAAGGGGCCGTGATGAAATTGGGTGATACAGCCATAGAACCTCTGGAATCCATCTCTACAGGATCAATTGGGTTAGATATAGCCTTGGGAATTGGTGGGCTTCCTAAAGGCCGTGTTATAGAAATTTATGGCCCTGAATCCTCCGGTAAAACGACTTTAGCCATTCACGCTATTGCCGAAGCGCAAAAGAAGGGTGGTATAGCGGCTTTTATTGATGCTGAACATGCGTTTGATAAGTTTTATGCCAAAAGGTTAGGCGTTGATATTGAAAATCTGTTGATTTCTCAGCCTGACAATGGTGAACAGGCTTTAGAGATTGCAGATAATTTAATTCGATCTGGGGCTATTGACATTATTGTAATAGATTCAGTGGCGGCTTTGGTGCCTAAAGGAGAAATAGAAGGCGAAATGGGCGATTCTAAAATGGGCTTGCAAGCCCGATTAATGTCACAAGCATTACGTAAATTAACCGGAACCATCTCCAAAACCGGATGCTGCTGCATTTTCATTAACCAGTTACGCGATAAAATTGGTGTTATGTTTGGCAACCCCGAAACCACTACTGGTGGTAATGCACTAAAATTTTACGCCTCTGTAAGGCTTGATGTTAGACGCATTTCACAAATTAAAGATACCGATGAAGTTTCGGGTAATCGTGTAAAAGTAAAAATTGTAAAAAATAAAGTCGCCCCGCCATTCCGTATTGCCGAGTTTGACATTATGTTTGGTGAAGGAATTTCTAAGTCAGGTGAAATTATTGACTTAGGAGTTGACTTCGACATCATCAAAAAATCAGGTTCCTGGTTTAGTTATAATGATACCAAATTGGGGCAAGGCCGCGATGCCGTGAAACAGCTCATTTTGGATAATCCGGATTTAATGGATGAATTGGAAGTGAAAATTAAAGAAACAGTTACTGGAGAGAAATTAGAAGAGCGGGAATCCATATAAAATTATGCTTAAAAGATCACTACTGGTTTTAAAAGCGCTTTTAGTATTTGCCTTATGCAAAGCTCAGGAAATTGACTTCGAAAAAAGGTTTCATTTTAACAAAGACTCTATTTCTCTTAAAAGCAATGTTGTTTTCAACAAAGAGGGCCTTTTAACCACACTTAAAATAACCAATATAGGCAACAAACCAATTCCTAATTTTATTCATCGAAGAAGAGGAGCTTATGTACGCACTGATAGTATTTTCGATGCCCTAGCTTTATATGTTAACAGGCAACCCAATCAGGCTGGATTCACCAGCCATATATATTATAATAATGAGGTATTATTAAAAGGACAAACTACAGAAAAAGAAGAATGGGTTAATTTATCAATGATTGGCCTTTACATAGACGGCAGTAATGGAACTCTCAAAAAGCAAGAACCAGATCGTGTTAGTTTACAATGGAGTTATTTAGGTAAATTATCAGATGAAATTATAGTGGATTTGAAAAATAAAAGAATCGTTAAAGAATAAAGAAAGTTAAAACCCCATCCTAGCCAGCGGAGCAATATCCTGTCCAACGAAATCCTTTTTCAAATATTTATAGTATCCGGCAATAGCAATCATGGCGGCATTATCTGTGCAATATTCAAATTTAGGAATAAATATCCGCCAGTTATTCTTTTCGGCAAGATCAATCAGCATGTTTCTCAAACCTGAATTGGCTGAAACACCACCGGCAATGGCCACATCCTTAATTCGATACGCTTTAGCGGCCAGTTTTAAT
>JANWIB010000076.1 GCA_025450155.1 Sphingobacteriaceae bacterium | reverse complement strand
GTCTCTGGTGGAAATGCCGGAGATGTATTGCGAATAGTTCCTATGGTTACGGTAGATCAGGATGGCAACGTTTCTTTAAGGGGAAATCAAAACGTGAAAATATTGATTAATGGAAAACCTTCGGGAGCAATGGCCAGCAATGTTGCCGATGCTATGAAAATGTTGCCGGCCGATCAGATTAAAAATGTAGAGGTTATCACCAGCCCTTCGGCTAAATACGATGCTGAAGGAAGCGCCGGCATCATCAATATCGTTACCAAAAAGAAAGATATGTCTGGAGTCAGCGGCTCCATCAGCGGAGGTTTAGGTACTCGTCACAATAATGGAAATGCTAATTTAAACATTAATCAGAACCGTTTAAGTATAACTCTTAATGCTGGTGGAAATTTAATGTGGCCTCAAAAAACGCTAGTTGATTTTTCAAGAAAAAGCACAGAGTCTTCATCCATTCAAACCGGTGAAAGTAAAGTACACAGACAAGGTTACGTTACTTCCGGAAATGTGAGCTACGATATTAATAACTTTAACAGCATTTCTTCAGGTATACGGGTTAACCAGGGAAGATTTGAAACCGATGGAATTTCTACTAATACCACCACATCGGGCTCTGGCACAAGCAGCTATACGATAGATAATGAAAGTAAAACCAGATTTGGTGGTTTTGACTGGAATGCAGATTATACACATAAATTCAAGAAACAGGGTCACGAACTAACCTTCGCAGGACAGTGGAGCCATATCAAGACAGATGTTGATTATACTACATTGTATTCGGCCGAAAACCCTAACCAAATTACAAATAACGATGCTAAAAACGATGAATATACCTTACAATTAGACTACGTTCTTCCCATAACAGACAAAGTGAAATTTGAAACCGGGGCGAAATCTATCACCAGAAGAATTAATAGCGATTACGTTTTTAGAACCCCTAATGCCTTAGGCGAATATACTTTTAATCCATCTCTATCTAATGAATATGATTATGGACAAGATGTATATAGCGGCTATACTGTATTTACCTTTCAATTAAAAAATAACTGGGGAATCCAGGCAGGTGCTCGTTTAGAAAACACACAGATAGATGGCGATGCAACAAACTTTACAATAGGTCTAACTCCATTTTCAAATTCTTATACTAATTTTATCCCAAGCTTTTCTGTTACTAAAACCGTAAAAACCAATACATTTAAATTAAGCTATAGCAAACGTATCCAACGGCCCAGCTTACAGTTTCTGAATCCGTTTAGAAATACCAGTAATCCTCAAAATCAAACACAGGGAAATCCATATTTGTCGCCAGAGATCTCGCAAACCGTTGAATTTAATTACTCTACATTTATCAAATCTTCCGTAATCAACGCATCACTATATTTTAAACATACAGATGATATTATTGAAAATTTTGTTAAATCAGAATCATACGATAACGGAGATGGCATTCCTCGGGTAATTTCACTAACCACGTACAATAATATTGGTATAAACAATTCCATCGGTGGAAGCTTTTTCGGTTCCGTTAATCCATTTAAAAACCTTACATTAAGAGGAAATATCAACTTATTTACCTATAAGCCCACAGCCTCAAACGATTATAAAGGTTTTGCAAAAGGTAACAGCACGTATATTCAGTACAACGCATTTGTAAGCGGTTCCTATAAATTTCCGCAAGGTTTTACTGCCGAAACTTTTATGGTTATTAACGCACCCCGCAGAACCTTTCAAGGTAGAAACCCCTCCTTTAACATGTGGGTGCTTTCTGTAAATAAAGAAATTCTTAAGAAAAAAGGCAAGATCGGTTTAAATGTTATTGATCCATTTAATGAGCGTAAAAACTTTAAGAGCCAAATCAACAGTACAACTTTAGTTCAAAACAGTAAATTCTCTGTGCCATTTCGTTCAATAGGAGTCAACTTCAGTTGGCAGTTTGGTAAAATGAACTTTAACCAACAACAACCCGGCAAGAAGAAACGGGGTGTTAATAATGATGACTTGAAACAAGGCGAAAATCAGGGAGGCCAGGGTGTGGGTCAATAAAAAATTATTCTCTAGTTTAAAGGTTTTTGATACGATGGATTTCAGTGATTCATTCTTCATGAGATTTAACGCTTTTTAACATTCAACACACTATTGTTTTCCTTACCTTTACGCCGTAAAAATAAGTTCTTCATACTTAGGTTTATAATTGGTTAGTTTAAGCTCCTGCGTGTCAGGAGCTTTTTTATTTTCAGGCATACTAACAAATAGCATCAGAGTTCATAAATTAGGGAGATAATTTTGTAAATGGGACCTATTGGAGTTTTTGATTCCGGCTATGGTGGACTTTCTGTTTTCAAGGAAATAGCAAAAGAACTTCCACAATACGATTACATCTATTTAGGCGATAATGCTCGTGTGCCTTATGGGGTCAGATCATATGAGACGGTATACCACTATACTTTAGAATGTGTTAATCAACTTTTCGCCAAAGGTTGTCGGCTGGTAATTCTGGCATGCAATACGGCTTCGGCAAAAGCGCTCAGAACCATACAGCAGAATGATCTTCCGAAGTTAAAAGAATTACATCGTGTACTTGGCGTAATACGCCCCACTGCAGAGATCGTCAACGAGTTTAGCGAAACCGGCAATGTCGGGATACTGGCAACGCCCGGTACAGTTTCATCCTTGTCATATGTTATTGAGATCAATAAATTTTTTCCACAGGTAAAGGTATTCCAGGAGGCTTGCCCCATGTGGGTACCGCTGGTTGAAAATAATGAGTATGAATCACCCGGTGCAGATTATTTTGTAAAAAAGCATGTTGATAACCTGATGAAAAAATCGCCTGCTATTGATACAGTTATATTAGCGTGTACACACTATCCACTATTATTAAATAAGATAAAGCAGTTTCTACCCGGCGGGGTAAAAATTATCTCCCAGGGAGCTATTATTGCTAAAAGCCTGAGCGATTATTTAGTTCGGCATCCAGAAATAGAAGAGCTATGCAGCAAAGTAGGAACGAGGACTTTTTTTACAACAGATTCGACAGAAAACTTCGATAAACATGCCGCCATCTTTTTAGGCAGTCAGGTAAAGTCGCAGTTTCTAAAATTAGATCATTATAAATATCCGCTTTAAATAAATATAAGAGCGTGCCCTTCGGGCCGGGCTTTCCGTTGCAAGTCCTCATTCCGCTGCGCTCCATTGCGGGCTTTCCACTACAATCCCTCACGCAAGCCACCTTAACCCCCTCATCCTGCATGTTAATGATTCGTAATTTCAAATCCCGAATATCGGCAACGTTATTTGGTAGCCCCGTTTACAAATGGAAAATCGTTAAAGGGTTTAGAGATCAGTATAAATATGGCGGTAAAATATTAGAAAATCACGCCTTGTTTTTGATTGAAAAAGAATAAAAAAGCGGATTGGGAAGACAGAACGGCGGGGAGAGTGTTGGCTTTGCGGGTTGAAGCATCGTTCTGTCTTGATTTTTTGATTACTTTTTGATCAAGCAAAAAGTAATGAAGAATACAAGCATTTTAAGGATACGAAGGAGTAATGAGCTATATACGAAGGATTATTTCAACAAGTTTTTCCAACTTACCAAATCCCCAATAATTCGATCAAGCTGATTAATGGCAACCCGCTCTTGCTTCATACTATCCCGATGACGTATTGTTATTGTGTTATCTTCCAATGATTGATGATCTACCGTAATGCAAAAGGGCGTTCCAATAGCATCCTGGCGGCGGTAGCGTTTACCAATAGAATCCTTCTCTTCGTAAACAATAGGATGGTCCAGCTTCAACCTATCCATAATTTCACGGGCTTTCTCTGGCAAACCGTCTTTTTTAGTAAGTGGAAGAATTGCCGCTTTTACTGGGGCAAGACAAGGATGAAGTTTAAGCACTACACGACTGTCTTGCGTATCGCCTTCACTTAAATCCTGCTCTTCATACGCATTCATTAAAGTAAGTAAAAACATTCGGTCTAACCCGATGGAAGTTTCTATAACATAAGGAATATAATTCTGATTAATCTCCGGATCAAAATACTGCATTTTCTTCCCCGAAAATTGTTGATGTTGGCTTAAGTCAAAATCTGTCCGGGAATGAATTCCTTCCACCTCCTTAAAGCCAAACGGAAACTCAAATTCAATATCCACTGCCGCATTGGCATAATGCGCTAATTTAGCGTGATCGTGATAACGGTATTTCTCTGCGGAAGTGCCCAAAGCCAAATGCCATTTTAAACGAGCCTCTTTCCAATAGTTGTACCATTCCATTTCAGTACCCGGGCGAACAAAAAACTGCATCTCCATCTGTTCAAACTCACGCATCCGCATAATAAACTGGCGGGCAATCACCTCATTCCGAAAAGCTTTTCCTATTTGAGCAATCCCGAAAGGAATTTTCATTCTTCCGGTTTTTTGTACGTTCAGAAAGTTAACGAATATTCCTTGTGCGGTTTCCGGACGAAGATATACCTCTTCCGAGTCCTCCGACATGGCGCCAAACTGGGTAGAAAACATCAGGTTAAACTGCCGAACATCCGTCCAGTTACGAGTGCCAGATACCGGACATGCAATTTCATGCTCAATAATAAGATCCCGTAAACGCCCTAAATCTTCAGCTTTCAAAGCCTTATCCATCTCCAACTGAAGCTTTACAGCCTTATCTGTTTTTCTATCCCTTTCGTATTTGTTAATACGGTCTTCTAACAACTGATCAGCCCGGTAACGTTTTTTAGAATCTTTATTATCAATCATCGGGTCATTAAACCCATCCACGTGCCCACTGGCTTTCCATATTCTAGGATGCATAAAAATGGCCGAATCAATGCCAACAATATTTTCATGCAGCTGCACCATGGCTTTCCACCAATAGGTTTTAATATTATTTTTCAGCTCGGCCCCATTCTGTCCATAATCATAAACAGCGCTTAATCCATCATATATCTCGCTGGATTGAAAAACAAAGCCATATTCCTTGGCGTGGGAGATAACGTTTTTAAATAATTCGTCGTTATTTTTACTCATGATGCTGCAAATATATAATTCGGAATGACGATTTGAGAATTACGATTTAAGATTAATGCGAATTAAAAATAGTTTAAGTCTCATATCTAAAATCTCATATCTAGAAATAGCTATCATCTAAATTTTACCTAATTTGCACCAATTATTTTGTTGCAATATAAGATACCGGATGAGTATAGTAGTTGAGCAGTTGACCAAGGTTTACGGAGAGCAGAAAGCCATAAACAGCCTTTCTTTTTCTGCGGAACCGGGTAAAATATTAGGGTTTTTAGGCCCTAATGGTGCCGGTAAATCTACTACAATGAAGATTTTGACCTGCTTCCTGCCCCAAACTTCGGGTAGAGCAAGTGTTTGCGGGTTTGATATAAATGAAAATTCTATTGAAGTAAGAAAATGCATTGGCTATCTTCCGGAGCATAATCCCCTGTATTTGGAAATGTATGTGAAAGAATCTTTAGCTATGGTAGCCGATATTCACCAGGTAACAAATCGGAAACACCGTATAGATGAAGTGATAGCATTAACCGGATTAGGTGCAGAACAGCATAAAAAAATCGGACAACTCTCAAAAGGCTATCGCCAGCGGGTAGGTTTAGCTCAGGCTATTTTGCATGATCCGAAGGTTTTAATCCTTGATGAGCCCACTTCGGGTTTAGACCCTAATCAGCTTATTGATATAAGAAACCTGATTAAGGAATTAGGTAAAACGAAAACTGTTATTTTGTCTACCCATATCATGCAGGAGGTAGAAGCAGTTTGCGAGCAGGTGGTCATTGTAAATAAAGGACAAATTGTTTTAAATGAGACCTTGGATTTACTTTATCATAAATTTAAAGGAGAAAGCCTGGAGAAAATATTTATAAATGCCACAAGGTAAGTGGAAAGTTGTTTATTAATTTTATCTTTCTGACATTTTTATGACAAACAATTAAGCCATTGCCCATACATTTGCGCAAATTAATTTAAAATAAATTCTTACGCACATGAAAAAAATTTTACTAATTGCTGCACTTTTCGTTACTACTTTAAGTGTATCTGCTCAAACTGAAAAAGGAAAATGGTTATTAGGTGGTTCAGCTGCTGTACTTTCAAGCAAAGCGAATGAGGATGCTGATTCTGAAACCAGTTTCAAAGTTGTTCCTTATGTTGGTTATTTTATTAACAACAACTTCGCTTTAGGTTTAGGTATTGGTTACCAAGAGAAGATAGGTGGTCAAGACTTAACTACTGATGTTATAGTAGACGGTGAAGGTGCATTTGTTGTAGAACCTTTCGGAAGATATTATGCAAAAACTGCTTCTGATAACTTCAAATTCTTTGGTCAACTTTCAGTTCCATTGGCATTTGGTGATAACATTACACAATGGGGTGTTAGAGTATCTCCGGGTTTTGCGTTCTTCCCAACTAAGAAAGTTGCTTTAGAGTTAGCTCTTAACGGTATTTCTTATGACGCGATATCTGACGGTGGACCAAGTGTATTCACTATCGGAACTAACTTCTTTGCTCCTAGATTAGGAATAGTATTCCACTTAGGCGGTAAATAGTATTTACATTACTCTAAAAACAAAAGGGCCTGATATTTATTATCAGGCCCTTTTGTTTTTAGAGCCCTCCTTCCCCCGGACGGAGGGTGACTGTAAAGTTTAAAATGTCAAATCAAAAGAACTTGAATTAACGAGATTGCGGCTTCCATTAAATTACAAGCAATTGGAACATATAGAGAAGAAAAGGGAATTAAAATGTAATATTGACAAGCCTTAAAATGAGAGTGGGTCTAAAAGAAATCAAAACTTTTTCTTCTATGATCTTCTACGAGTTCAATTTAAAATGCTCTTAATACTCTTAAACCATTATTAAGGAGGAACTATTTTAACCCCTCTTATCAACTTTTTTAGAAACTAAGCATGATTTTAAAATTAGATAGATTATACCGAAAAGCTTTCTCCACAACCACAGGTTCTGGATGCATTGGGGTTATGGAAATTAAAGCCCTTGCCGTTTAAGCCATCGGAAAAATCCAATTCGGTACCGGCCAGGTATAAAAAGGATTTCATATCTAAAGCCATTCGAATACCCTTATCCTCAAAAAACTGGTCACCCGGTTTTTCTTCGTTATCAAAATCAAGATTATACGATAAACCCGAACAACCCCCGCCTTTTACTGAAACCCTTAAAAAATACGAATTATCCAGTCCGGCATCTTTAACCAGTGATTCAATTTTATCTTTTGCTTTATCCGTTACGATTACCATTTTCTACGATTTGAGATTTGAGATTTGAGATTTGAGATTTGAGATTTGAGATTTGAGAACAAGGTTCCAAATTCAATTCAAATCGTTAAACATGATCAAATTCTAAGATATATAATTCTTACATCTAAAATCTATCATCTCATATCTAATTAATGATTCACTTTTTCAGTTTCAATGGGAGCTAAGCCATTTTTAACACGGTAATCATTAATTGCAGCCTTAATAGCATCTTCTGCAAGAACAGAGCAATGGATTTTTACCGGCGGCAGAGATAGTTCTTCCACGATATCCATGTTATCAATCTTTACCGCGTCATCAATGGTTTTGCCTTTTAACCATTCTGTAGCTAACGATGAAGATGCAATGGCAGAACCACATCCGAAAGTTTTAAATTTCGCATCGGTAATCACATTGTTGTCATCCACTTCAATTTGCAGCCGCATCACATCACCGCATTCTGGCGCACCAACAAGGCCCGTGCCTACATTGGTTTTGCCTTTATCTAATGTTCCTACGTTACGAGGATTGCTATAATGATCAATTACTTTATCTGAGTAAGCCATAATTCAATTTGTTAATTAGTCAATATCAATATGCTAATACTTATTTATCCATAATTCTAATAATACTATGTATCAAAATGCTAATTCATTAGCTAACTTAATTACCAAATTAGCTCATTATTAGAGTTAGTGTTCAACCCATTCTACTTTATCCATATCAACTCCTTCTTTAAACATTTCCCATAAAGGAGACAGTTCACGGAGATGATTCACTGCTTTTTTAGTTTGTGCGATCGCATAATCCACTTCTTCCTCGGTTGTAAACCGGCCTAAGCCAAAACGAATAGAAGAGTGCGCCAAATCATCGGACAAGCCTAAGCTCTTTAAAACATAAGATGGTTCCAGAGATGCTGATGTACATGCTGAACCTGAAGAAACTGCCAGATCTTTCATAGCCATCATTAAGCCTTCTCCTTCTACGTATTTAAAAGAAATATTGGCTACGTGTGGTAAACGATGCTGGCGATTGCCATTTACATAACTTTCTTCCAGTTCTAATAAGGATGTTTCTAATTTATCACGCAAAGTTGATAAACGTTTAGTTTCTTCTGCCATTTCAAGACGGCAAAGTTCGCAAGCTTTACCAAAACCCACAATGCCAGGAACGTTCAATGTCCCCGAACGCATTCCACGCTCGTGGCCACCTCCATCCATTTGTGCCGTTACCTTTACTCTTGGGTTTTTTCGGCGTACATATAAGGCACCAACTCCTTTAGGTCCATACATTTTGTGTCCGCTAAAAGCCATTAAATCTATCCCGTCTGCAAGTACATCTACCGGAATTTTACCTACTGCCTGAGTAGCATCTGTAAAAAACAAAGCGCCATGTTTATGCGCAATGGCGGCTATTTCTTTTATCGGTTGGATAATTCCTATTTCATTGTTACCATACATGATTGCAACTAAAATAGTTTTATCTGTCATGGCTTCTTCCAATTGCTGGAGATCAATTACTCCATCTTCTTTAACAGGAAGATAAGTTACCTGCGCCCCTAATTTTTCTAAGTGTTTACAAGTATCTAAAACCGCTTTATGTTCAGTAACACAGGTTATAATATGATTGCCTTTGTCTTTGTACATTTCAAAGACACCTTTTATAGCCAAGTTGTCAGCTTCGGTTGCTCCCGATGTGAAAATGATCTCTTTTTCATTCGCACCTATCAGTTGAGCCGCTTGCTCGCGGCCATAATCAACAGCTTCTTCTGCCACCCACCCAAAAGCATGGTTTCTGCTTGCCGCATTACCAAATTTGCTGGTAAAGTAAGGCAACATAACCTCCAATACTCTTGGATCAAGAGGAGTTGTAGCGTTATTATCTAAATATATTGGAAGATTCATGTTTTTATTTAAACCTATTATAAATAATATGCAAATATAACAAAAAGTTTTATAGCACTGTGCTCGTTTCATAGTAAAACAAGCGTCATTTTTGTACAATAAAACCAGTCAGCCTAATTATATTTAACTAAATAAAGATCT
>JANWIB010000075.1 GCA_025450155.1 Sphingobacteriaceae bacterium | reverse complement strand
GGGCAGTAACGCGTATAAAGCCGGCATACAAAAAGGTGATAGTATTCTTTCTGTAAATAAGATACCTGTTGTTTATTTTAGTGACTTACAGGCACAATTGCAAAAAGCTAAAGGAAAAACTGTTAGTGTGTCTGTATTTCGAAAGGGTAAAGTACAAGACAACATAAACGCCGAGGTAAATGAAAAAGGCACCATAGGGATTGTTCCCGGATTTGTGCCACCTCCGGTTGAAAAAACCTATTATGGATTTTTAGGATCTCTTCCTGTTGGAGCATCCAGAGCCTGGGGGTCTTTTACAGACAATGCTAAAGGCATAGGAAAGGTAGTAACGGGCCAGGTAAAAGCGAATAAAGCCTTTGCCGGTCCTATTGGTATTGCCAAAATGTTTGGCGCTAAAGTAGACTGGACTTGGTTCTGGAGTTTAGTTGGTTTGCTTTCTATGGCATTAGCCTTAATGAATTTACTCCCAATACCTGCTTTGGATGGAGGGCATGCTTTGTTCTTGCTTATCGAAATGATAAAAGGCAAGCCATTAAGTGATAAATTTATGGAGAAAGCACAGATTGTGGGTTTCTGTATATTGGTAGCTTTAATGGTATTTGTGCTCGGCAACGATATTCTTAAGGCGATTTCGAAGTAGTGAATTACTTTGAGCTATATGATCTTCCCGTATCCTTAAACGTGGATGAACAATTGGTAAAAAGAAAATTTTATGAGTTGAGCAAAAAATACCATCCGGATTTCTATATAAATGAGTCGGAAGATAAACGGCAGGAAATTCTTGAGCGATCCACGTTAAATAACAAAGCCTATCAAGTTTTAAGTAATTTTCGGAAACGCATATCCTATGTTTTAGAACTGCATGGTTTGCTAATTGAAGGTGAAAAACAGCAAATTCCTCAGGAGTTTCTGATGGAGATGATGGAAATAAATGAAGCCTTAATGGAACTGGAGTTCGGTGCAGATTCATCACAAATACAAAAAATATCCTTGCAGATAGCTACTATCGAACAATCACTTGAAAAAGATTTGGAACACTTATCTGTTCAATTTGATGGGGCAGATGAAGATGCGAAAACGTTAATTTTAAATAAGATAAAAGACATTTGGTACAGGCAAAAATATTTGTTGCGTATTAAAGAAAAAATTACCTCTTTCTGAAAAAATTGTATGAATATTCAAGCAAAATTGGTCAGTGTTGCAAGTCTGGTAATATTGTTAGGAGGCTGCGGCAATAATAAGGCACAAAATGATAGGGATATACGTGCAATAAACCTAGCTAAGGTTCAAAAAGTAAGTTACACGAATAAAATTTCTAATGGAGCTAATCCTATTGCCAAGCTCGTTTTTTTAACAGGTGATAAGACGGATTCTATTTATTTAGAGATTAAGGGGGAGTTGTTTAGGTTACATGAGGGGCAGGTTATACAACTTGAATATGATAATGCTGATAGCCTCATGAAAATTAACTCGGAGCCCATTGTGGCGTTTGAATCAGAAAATGAAGGATGGGAGCCGATATTGCCCCCAAATCTATTAGATTCGGCCCAAATAAATAAATAATGCTTTGCAAATAGATCAACGTTTAATACATTTGCATCCCCGCGTTTAAGCCCAGGTGGCGGAATTGGTAGACGCGTTGGTCTCAAACACCAATGATTTCACGATCGTGCCGGTTCGACCCCGGCCCTGGGTACAACAACAGAAAAGCCTGAGAAATCTCTCAGGCTTTTCTGTTGTTTTGTACGAATACCTTAAGAAGCTTCTTGGATCTCAAGGCGTTGAATATGATGTAAAGCTTCGCTAATTTGCGAGCGTTGCTGCATCAATATCTGGCGTATGTCTGTACCTATATTTCTATTTTTTAAGACCTTGTCATAGGCTTCCACTGCTGCTTTTTCGCCCATAAGACAAGCCTCTAAAACTGCTTTATTATCTTTTCCGGTCAATGCAGTCTTAATGTCAATCCATGTGCGGTGCAGTACCCCTAAAGATCCGCTACTTTCATTATCCGGATTGCCTCCAATCTGATGAATACACGTTCTTAAGTTATTAGCGAACTCCGCTCGTTGAAGCGAATAGGTTGTAAAAAGGGCCTTTAACTCGCCTTTTTCGGCATCTTTAGCGGCATGTTTGTAGCCTTCTTTACCGCCATTACAAATGGAAAGCAAATGTCTTAGTTCATCTGCTATAGTTTTATCTTCCATATTAATCCACTGTTTTTACACCTTTTCAGCTTTAGCAGATTCGTTGACAAAGCTTTCAGCAATTTCAGTTAGTTTGACATCTGCATTTTTTTCTTCCTTCAAAGTCTCTTCAAGCAGCCGGGCAGCTTCTGTATTTCCCAGATGAGTAGCTAAAGTTCGTAAAGTACCATAGGATGCAATTTCATAATGCTCAATTTTTTGCGCAGAAGAAATGATAGCCGCATCGCGTGTTAAACTTCCATCTGCAGTTTCTTCCAACATATTTTTACTTTCTTCTACTAATCCTTCCATTGCTTCACATTTTTTACCTACTACTTTTATATCCATGGTGTTAAAAACTTGTTCAAGACGGTGTATCTGGTTTTCTGTTTCAGTTAAATGTTGTTGTATCGCAGATCTTAGCTCTTCAGACGTAGCACCTTTCGCCATTTTTGGAAGCGCTTTTGCCAAGTGTTTTTCGGCCCAATAAATATCTTTTAATTCATCCAAAAAAAGGTATTTCAATCCTGATTCGTCAAAACCTGTTTGTGTTTCTTGATTTTTCTCTCCCTGCTTTTTCATAGTGGTTATATTTAATTCTTGTTGCTACTGTATAGCTAACATACTATGCTAAGAAGGGTTTTATAATTTTACTTTTATATCAATTGGACAAGTGCGAGTAGAACAAATTCTTAGAAACACTCTTTCTGCAAACATATTAGAAGAAGAGATACGAGCTGCCTTAAATGCAGGCGCAAATGATGTATTAAGTAAACCATTCGATATTTCTGTTCTTCATCAAAAACTTACACGTGCAATAGCCGAGTAATTTTTTAATAAATCCCTCCAATATAAGCGCCCTTTAAATTATTTATTTGTACTTATTATAATAAAAAAGTATTTTTGCCGTCCTAAAATAACATATCCTAAAGCGGAAGTGGCGTAATTGGTAGCCGCACCAGACTTAGGATCTGGCGCCGCGAGGCGTGGGGGTTCGAGTCCCTTCTTCCGCACGACCATTCCCCGGCTACACCGGGGAATTTTTGTATAGGCATTAACGTAAGAACAGTTCAAAATGAATATCACACAGGAGAAAATTGATAACCTTAATTCAATTGTAAAAGTATCTATCAAGCCCGAAGACTATCGAGAAAGAGTTGAAAAAGCAATAAAAACTCAGGCTAAAAAAGCAAAAATCCCCGGATTTCGTCCCGGCATGGTTCCTCCTGCCCATATAAAAAAGATGTATGGTAAAAGCATTTTGGTAGATGAAATCAATACTTTGCTAAACGATACAGTTAACAATTACATCAACGAAAATAAAATTGAAGTACTAGGCCAACCTTTACCCAAAGTGGATGAAGAGAAAGAGTTTAACTGGGACTATAACGACGAGTTTGAGTTTAATTATGAATTAGGTCTCGCCCCCGAATTTGCCATTGATTTTTCATCAAAAGACAAATTAACTTATTATGAGGTTAAGATTGATGCCGAAACGCTTGCTTCGCGAATGACCAACCTTCGCAAGAGTTATGGCAAAATGACAAATCCGGACGTATCGGCAGAAAATGATGTGCTTTATGCCGAATTAAAGCAACTTTCTACAGATGGTTCTGTTTTTGAAGAAGGTATTGCAAATACCGCCTCCATTCGTCTCGATCTGATAAAAGATAATAAGATTAAAAAACCGTTAATCGGTCTTAAAAAGGATGAAGTGGTTGAATTTGATATTCAGAAAGCGTTTGATAACGATGTGCATCAGGTATCCCGCCTGTTAAACATCAGCGAAGAAGATGCAAAAGATTTGAAATCAAAATTTCAGCTAACGGTTAAAAACGTAAACCGTTTGGAAGAAGCAGATTTAGACCAAGAGTTCTTTGATAAAATATACGGAGCTGACGAGGTAACAACTGAAGAGGAGTTTAAAGTTCGTGTTACAAAAGAGTTAGAGGATATGATGGTGCAAAATGCAGATCAAAAACTTCAAAACGACATACTCAAATTTGCTCTCGAAAAAGTAAATTTTAAATTACCAGATGAGTTTTTGAAACGCTGGTTGAAGGCTACAAATCAAAATCTAACCCAACAAGAATTGGAAAAAGGCTATGATGATTTTGCACGTAATCTGAAATGGACTTTAATTGAAAATAAAATCATTAAAGAGAATAATATCGAGATAAAATACGAAGATATTTTTCAAACAGCTAAAAAACGTTTAGATGCGCAATTCCGTATGTATAGCCCACAACCCATTGCCGAAGAACAATTAGCGCAATATGCTGTTCAGTTTTTGCAGGACAAAGAAAACGCAAACAGGATATTCGAAGAAGTAAAAGCGCACAAAGTATTTGAATACCTGAAAACTGTTGTTACTTTAGACAAAAAAGAAATTGGATACAATAAATTTATTGAGTTGAGTTAATTAATGTTTTATTGCTGAATTGAGCTTACTAATATATCTTGACGATATTCTGACTGCTTAACCAACTTATAAAAATAACTTAGTAGTAATAATAATTTCTAATATGAACGTTGATAAAAACGAATTTCGTAAATATGCTGTAAAGCACCATCGCATAGGAAGTCAACACGTAGATCGTTTTATTTCCAGAGTTGAAAATAATGCCATTCCTATGGCCATGACTCCATATATTATCGAGGAGCGTCAGTTAAATGTGGCTCAAATGGATGTGTTTTCTCGACTGATGATGGATCGTATAATCTTTTTAGGCGATGCGATTTACGATAATATCGCCAATATCATCCAGGCACAATTGCTATTTCTCCAATCCACCGATGCTAAACGTGATATCCAAATCTATATCAACTCTCCCGGAGGATCTGTTTACGCAGGGTTGGGTATTTACGATACGATGCAATACATCACGCCCGATGTCGCGACTATTTGTACCGGTATGGCAGCATCAATGGCTGCGGTGTTATTGTGTGCGGGTGCAACTGGTAAACGTGCTGCATTAAGCCATTCCAGGGTGATGATACACCAGCCATTGGGTGGTGTGCAGGGACAGGCCTCTGATATTGAAATCACTGCGAGAGAGATACTGAAGTTAAAAAAGGAACTTTACGATATCATTGCAAAGCATAGTGGGCAGGACTATCAGAAGGTTCATGATGCTTCAGATCGTGATTACTGGATGATAGCAGGCGAAGCAAAAGAATTCGGCATGATTGATGAAGTGCTTGGTAGGATTAACGAGGGAAAAGAGTAATGAGTAAAGCAACAAAAGATATTAAATGTTCATTTTGCGGTTCGGGCAAGCAGGACACTCTGATGTTAATTGCGGGCTTGGATGCGCATATTTGTGATAAATGTGTTGCACAGGCTAACCAAATTCTATCAGAAGAACTGGCAACCCGGAAAAATAAAACATCTTCAACGGCTTTAACTCTGTTGAAGCCAACCGAGATCAAATCGCACTTAGATCAGTACGTTATTGGGCAGGATGATGCCAAAAAAGTTTTATCGGTAGCCGTGTACAATCATTACAAGCGCCTTAATCAAAAAATAGAGAAAGACGAGGTAGAGATTGAAAAATCCAACATCATTATGGTTGGCGAAACAGGCACGGGAAAAACTTTATTAGCTAAAACCATTGCCAAAGTATTGCATGTGCCTTTTTGTATTTGCGATGCAACTGTATTAACAGAAGCCGGTTATGTAGGAGAAGATGTAGAAAGTATTCTGACACGTTTATTACAGGCTGCGGATTATGATGTGGCCGCTGCCGAAAGAGGAATTGTGTATATTGATGAAGTAGATAAGATTGCACGTAAAAGCGACAATCCATCAATCACCAGAGATGTATCCGGTGAGGGAGTGCAACAAGCGCTTTTGAAAATTTTGGAAGGGACCATAGTAAATGTACCCCCACAAGGAGGGCGTAAACATCCCGATCAAAAAATGATCGCTGTAAATACCAATAATATTTTATTTATATGCGGTGGCGCTTTTGACGGTATCGAGAAAAAAATAGCCAATCGTTTACGCACGCAAACCGTAGGGTACAAGGTGAATAAAGAAGATGTTAATATCGATCTTAAAAACCTTTATAAATACATTACCCCACAGGATTTACGTTCGTTTGGCTTAATTCCAGAGTTAATTGGCCGGTTGCCGGTTATTACTTACTTAAATCCGTTAGATAGAGGAGCTTTACTGAATATCC